>CAYTXB010000011.1:0-10356 GCA_964440895.1 uncultured Dehalococcoidales bacterium | reverse complement strand
GCAAAATTATTTGTGACTCTTTCAGCCCTTTCTTTTAATTCTAATGCTGTAAGTTTAATTGTATTTATTTCTGCATCTAATTTATCAACTTTCTCATTTGAAGAATTTAAAGTTAAATAAAAATAAGCTATTAAAGCGCCAGCAATTAAAATAATAGTAATGTAAAAAACAAATGCGAATAAAGATGTTTTAGTTTTAAAAAAGTTTGATTTTTGGTTTTCCATTTAGTTATATAAGATAGTAGTTAGGTTTTATTTTATATTAATTTAGTAAAAAAATATTTAGTATGTAGGGGGGCCAAATGACATACCTAAAAAATAAAAATTATTCTCCTGTTCCATATTGGTGCAAGCTACCTTATGGAATGACTTTTAAAAATGATGCAACTTCAGTTTCTGTTGACAGCAATGACAATGTTTATGTTTTTTGTAGAGGCCCAATTCCTGTAATGATATTTAATTCAGAAGGCGAATTTATAAAAAGTTGGGGTGAGGGTGAATTCTTCAGGCCCCATGGAATTACTCATGACAATAAAGATAACGTCTATTTAATTGATGATCAGGGACATATGGTTGAAAAAAGAGATAAAGATGGAAAACTTGTGTTTAGATTAGGTGATAAAGGTAAGAGTTCTCCACACCAAAGTGGAAAAATATTTAATTTGCCAACAGATGCTGTGATAGATCCGGATAATGGGGATATATATATTTCAGATGGCTATGGAAATTCTAGAGTGCATAAATTTAGTGAAGAAGGTGAGCATATATTATCATGGGGCGAACCTGGATCTGATCCAGGAAAATTCAGCCTACCCCACAATATTGCATTAACTAAAGATAAAAAAATAATTGTTGCTGACAGAGAAAATTTTAGGCTACAAATTTTTGATTGCGATGGAAATTTTATCGATCAATGGCATGTTCATCATCCGATGTCTGTAACTACAGATAGTGAAGATAATATTTATGTGGGTGAAATGGGCCCGCCACCTGTACAAGAAGGTGTAGAAAATTTAGGAAATTGTGTAACTATATTTTCACCAACAGGAGATATTATTGAAAAGATAGGAGATAAATTACCAGGAGCTGAAGCAAATCAATTTGTTGCTCCACATGGAATTGCAGTTGATTCTATGGGCTCAATTTATGTTGCTGAAGTAGCATGGACTTACTGGTTTTCAAGGCAAGAAAATCCACCAATTGGGGAAATACCTAGTTTAAGAAAATGGAAAAAGAATGACTGAGATTATAATCACTTTTTTATTATTACTTCTTATTGTTTTAATAACATTTTCTATTTATTTAATTAGAAAAAATAATAGTTCAAATAGTGATAATAATTTCAAAGACATAACAAATGATCTATTTCAAAGAATGGATAATTTAAATACAAAATTGGAAGTTGAACAAGTAAAGTTATCAGAGAATTTAATTGGTTCAACTAATAGCGTAAAAGAAATGATCAAATTTTCTGAACAAAGCCAAAATAGGACCGCCAAAGAAATGTTGAATGCAACGCAAAAAGTAACAAATATTCTCCAAGATAACTCCAAGAGAGGCGCTTGGGGAGAAAAGGCAGCTGATGATCTATTAAAAAGCATGGGCTTGATAGAGGGAAAGTCATATCAAAAACAACAAACTTTGCCATGGAAGTCAGAAGATGAATCACTCTTAAAACCAGATTTTGTTTTTAATATTGATGGTCAAGATAAATTATTTATTATGGACGTAAAATTTCCTTTAAGTCATTACTATAAAATGTATGACGAAGACGGAAATCAGGTTTTTGATGTTGATAATCAAAAAAAATTATATTTATCTGAATTTAGAAAAAGAATTGTAGAAGTAAGTAAATATGTAAATACTTCAGAAAATACTATTGATCTTGCAGCCATGTTTATTCCTGTAACTGGAATTTTAGATGAAACTTTAAAAATGGACTCTGAGATAGTTGATTATGCAATGAAGTACAAGGTTGTTTTGGTTTCTCCAGCAAGTTTTTATGCCTTAATTAATTTTTTAAAATATTCAGAAACGATTTTCAAGGTTTCTAAAGAGCAAAAAGAAATTATTAAAATTTTTGGATCTTTAAAAGAACAATGGAGCAAATATGAGGCTTCTTTTGAAAAAGTTGAAAACAAATTGAGTCAACTTTCTAAAGAAATTGACACTGTAAAAAATACCAGAACTAAAGCTATGAGCAGAGAACTAAATAAAGTCGATAATATTCTTAATTCAAATTCTATAGAAGAATCTGATTAGAATATTCTACATAACCGCACAAATCACAATTTGAAGAAGGCTCAGGAATTTCATTTGAATTAAGAAGTTTATATATTTCTAATAAAACTCCTTCAACCCAAGAAAAGTCACCGACATGTTTTAATACTGTTACTTGAAAATCAAGAACGTTATTAAATTCTTGTTTATCTTTAAAAGCATTTGCGTACACAAGAAAACAATCATTTGAAACTTGAAAACCTTTATTAAATAAAATCCATTGGTATATTTCTAACTGCCTTTTATATATTTTCCCACCTTCCCAAACATCACTAAAGTCGTTGATCGGGTGAAAAACATTATTAGATGATTTTGAAGTAGATTTATAATCAACAACTATGATATCCCCATTTTCATAAATCCATAAATCATCTACTGCTCCAAAAACTTCTATGTCAGTTCCAATAAAGTCTACTCTAACTCCTTGAAAGTTTTGTCTCCAAATATCTAATTCAGCATGAGAATAAGGGATAGCATTTATTCCGTATTTTTCCATTAAAGGGTGTTGCCTTTTTTCTCTTCTATACTTATCAAATTCATTTTTAAACAAGTTATCTACAGCTGAATTAAGATTAAAAGGGATTTGAGATGGCTTTTTTAGCCCTAGCCTCCTATTTGTGTAAAAACATTTTTTACACTCTAAATATTCATCTACTGCTGACCTACTTAATGGAAATTTAGAATTAGTATATGCACCAGGTTGATAGGTATATCTAATGTTTTTAGATTTCATCATATTTTTATACATAAAAACATGATATCAATTACCCACTAGAAAAAGACTAAATATAATAATAGAATAAGTATCTTGTTAATGGGGCTGTAGCTCAGTTGGTAGAGCATCTGCTTTGCAAGCAGGGGGTCAGGAGTTCGAGCCTCCTCAGCTCCACCATTAATTATTTTTTTTATTTGATAGATCTTTTTCAAATTGTTTTTTAAAGGAAAATAATAGAATTATAAAAATTTGAATGGGAAGAGCATACAAAGAGATAGGTCCCAATAAAATGAATAAAGAAATATTCAATAAAAAAAATATTGTTATTAAAAGAAACTTTTTTTTCATTAATTAATTTTACCCAAATATTAAAAACCAAGAAACAAATAAAATTGTTATAAATAAAATTAATCTAGATACAATTAAATTATTTGAAATTGATTTACCTAAAATTGCACCAGCAATACACCACAGAGAATGAAATAAAATTTGGCCACAAGTAAAGATTATCCAAATTATTAAAGATCTCTGGAATTGATTTAAATTTAAATTTATTAGTTGAGTTTGAGCAAGTATTAACATACTCCAAGTTTTTGGACTTAACGGATGAATTATAAAACCATTTTTGAAATTAAATTTAGAATCAGAACTTTTTACTTCATTTATTTTAATAGAAGAAAGAGCAAAAAATAAAATAAATATTGAAGATAAATATTTTAAAACTTCAAAAATTATGTTGTTGTTGATAACAATAGCCCCAAGACCAAGAAAGATTAAGAAATTAACTAAAGTTTTACCAGCAACTAATCCAGTCAAAAAGTAGGTACATTTTTTGAAATTTAATGAAGCACCACCTGCCATCATCAATAAATTTCCTGGCCCAGGACTACCAGTCATAAATATTGCAAAAAGAATTAAGCTAAATATTATTGCAAACATAAAAAAGTTAATTTAAAAATTTATCAAGCTTGCCACTTTTTTTTAAATAATTTAGGTCATCATATCCACCAATATGCTTATTTTTAATAAAGATTTGAGGAACGGTTTTTCTTCCATTTGATAACCTACTCATTTCAATCCTGCCTAGTTCATTATTAACAATTATTTCATTATATTTAATTTTAAATTTCTTAAAAATTAATTTTGCTTTTTTACAGTATGAACAGTCCTTAGTAGTATAAATTAAAACATCTAAATTATTTTTCATATCAATAAAATTAATAGTTTTTTTTCATAAAAATTTATAAATTAATCTACAATATTTGACTTAAGAATAACTTTGTTCTTTCTTCTTTAGGGTTTTCAAAAAAGTGTTTTGGTGTTCCTTCTTCAACAATTAAACCTTCATCAAAAAATAAAAATCTATCTGCAACATTTTTAGCAAATCCCATTTCATGAGTAACAACAATCATAGTCATTCCAGATTCTGCTAATTCTGTCATTACTTCAAGAACCTCTTTAATCATTTCGGGATCCAGTGCCGAAGTTGGTTCATCAAAAAGCATAATTTTAGGCTGCATTGCTAATGCCCTTGCTATTGCTACACGTTGTTGCTGGCCACCAGATAATTGAGATGGGAATTTATCTGATTGCTCAGGTATACCAACTCTCTCAAGCAATGACATTGCAATTTCATTAGATTCTGGCCTACTAAGACCTTTAACTTTTTGGGGACCAAGGGTTATATTTCTCAAAACAGTTAGATGGGGAAACAAATTAAATTGCTGAAATACCATACCGACATTTGACCTAACATTGCGAAGGTTCTTCACATCATCATTTATCTCAACTCCATCAACAATAATATTGCCTGAATCGTGAGGCTCTAGCCTATTTATAGTTCTTATAAATGTAGACTTTCCAGAACCTGATGGCCCTAGAACCACAACTACTTCTTTTTCAAAAATTTTTGCAGATACTCCTTTAAGCGCCTCAAAATCTCCAAATTTCTTTACTACATTATTAACTGAAATTATTTCTTTCCCTATTTTCTTTTTCATAATTTACCTAAACTTACCTTATACTTTACCTGGCCCCAATACCAAGATTTTTTTCTATTTTTGAACTTACATTAGATAAAAATACTGAAACAATCCAGAATAAAAATGCAACAACCAATAGTGCCTCTATTTGTTTTCCAAAAAAACTAGGATTCTGTTCAGGAATCAACCTACCAACTTGCAGCAAATCAGTTAGTGCTAATATAAATACCAATGAAGTATCCTTAAACATTCCAATAAAAGTGCTAACTATTGCTGGAATTACAACTCTTATTGCTTGAGGTAAAACTATAACTAACATTTTTTGTGCATAACCTAAATTTATTGCATCTGCCGCTTCGAGTTGACCCTTGGGTATAGATTGCAATCCACCACGAATAACTTCAGCAATATAAGCACTTGCGAAAAATGATAAAACTATCATTGCTCTAATAACAACTGTAATATCATTTAAACCGAAGACATTTGGAAGAAATTTTGGTAGTACGAACCAAGCTAATAGCAACCAACCAACAAGTGGTGCACCTCTAATAGTCTCAATATATATAGTGCAAGTAAATTTTACTGCAGGTAATTTTGATGCTCTACCTACTGCAAGCAAAATACCAAGTGGAAATCCAGCAACAACTGCAACAGATGCCAGCAATACATTCAGTAAAAAACCTCCCCACAAATTTGGTTTTGGACCGCCACCAATTATAAGTATGAGAAAAATTATTGGAATAATTAAAATCCAGAAAATAATTAGAAATTGCCTAGAAATTTTTAGGTATTCTGTAGGCCGTATCAATTTTTTGAACAAAAAATAACTTACAATTGAAATTATTAAAGTTATGGAAAATAAATGTAAATTTGGTAATGTTAAAAAAATTAAAGATGGCAATATAATTGCCAAAAACATTAAAACTAATTCTATTTTTTTTGGAGAGCCCCATGCACCAATTGATGAAAATATAGCAAAACATATAACCCAAAAAATTGGCCATGCTCTCCAAGTATCCTCTAAAGGCAATCTTCCAAGCAAAAGCAATCTCCTATTAACTTTTACTAATTCCCAATCTGCTGATAAAAGAAAATTTACAAATTCCATAGAAACATAGTAAATAAATAATAACGACAATAATGACAATAAAGTATTAAGTTTGCTCGAAAAAAAATTCATCGAAATCCAATTTAAAGTTTTATTTAAAAAAATATTTCTCAATCAAGCACCTATTCTTGTAACTCTTCTATTAATTACGTTCATTACTAAAGAAATAATCAGACTAAGAAATAAATATGTAAAAAGAATTAAGAAGAAAACTGGTAATGCCCTACCTGAATTATTCATTATTGTTCTTGATACCATAAATAACTCTGGGTAAGCTATAACAACTGAAAGGCTAGAATTTTTTGTAAGGTTTAAATATTGATTAGTTAAGGGGGGAATTATTGACCTTAAAGCCTGAGGTAAAATAACTAAAGTTAGTGACTGATAGCTACTTAATCCAACTGATTTTGCAGCCTCAGTCTGACCTTTAGATAAGGACTGTATGCTTCCTCTTACTATTTCAGTAATGAATGTGCCAGTATACATAACTAACGCAAATAAAATTGCAGCAAATTCTGGACTCAAATCAAAGCCTCCAGATTGAAGATAAGTTCCTTTAGAGTTTTGAGAAATTGAAGGAATATCAAGACCTAGCGGGGATTTGAATATAAAAAAGCTTGCAACACCAGTAATCAAAATTAAAAAGATACCTATAAAATTTCCGCTAAATTTAATAGAAAATATATTAACTTTATAACCTTCTTTATCTTCCTTCTTGTTTAAATAATAACTAATAGCAAGAGCAATAATAGTTACAACAAACATTAGTATCAACCAAGGAGAGAAGTTATCATTCTGATTAAACCACGGAAGTAGAATTCCTCTATTAGAAATTGCTACGGTTTTCCCAAAAGTCAAAGCTTCAGAAATTTGTGGAAGTTTTAAGAAAATTATTTGCCAAAAGATAATTTGTACCAACAGAGGTGTGTTCCGTAATATTTCGACATATGACCATGCTAATTTTGATATAAGAAAATTTTTGGACAGTCTAGCAACGCCCATAATAGTACCTAATATCGTAGTGAAAATAATTCCTACTAAGCACACTCTAATTGTGTTCACTACTCCAGTAAAATATGCATCCCATCTACTGTCATTACTCGAATAATCTACTAAGAAAGTGTGACTTATGCCAAAACCTGCCCTGCTATCAAAATGAGCAAGGCTTAATTCTAACTGTAGAGCTTTTGATGCTAAATAAAATACTAATAAAAAAACAACAGACAAAAAAGATATTTGGAAAAGCAAATTTCTATTTTTTTGAAATCTAGTCCAATATACAAATAGTTCAATAGCTCTTTTCATTAAGTTTATCCTTGTTAAGTAAACAGTATGCCAGAAAAAAAATCTTCTGGCATACTATAAAATCTAATTACCTAAAAGGTGGTGGATATATTAACCCACCTTCAGTCCACAATGCATTAAGTGAACCTGCTCTTTCGAGACCTAGTGGAACTAAGTGTTTATCGTAAACTTCACCGTAGTTACCTACCTGTGAAATAACTTTTTGCATAAAGTCCTTAGGAATTCCAAAGTTGAAATCTTGAACTTCACCACCTTCAAAAGATGCTCCCAACAGTCTAGCCATTCCTGGATCTGATGGACTGGCAGCCATTTCAGCAACATTAGAACTTGTTATGCCACTTTCTTCAGCTTGCATCATCCCAAAAACAACCCATTGAACAACATCATAGAACTCACTGTCATTATCTCTTGTAAGAGGACCTAATGGTTCTTTAGATAATGTTTCTGGCAACACTTTTAGTGCATCTGGGCCACCAGCTGATTCAGGGAATTCAGCTCTTTTTGAAGCTAATCCTGACTTGTCTGTAGTCCATCCATCACATCTTTTTTCTTCAAATGCTGCCTGAAGAGGGTCATTTGTTTCAAAGGTAAGTGGAGTATATGACATACCAGTACCTGTAAACCTATCATCTAAGTTTAATTCTGTTGTTGTTCCTTGTAACACACAAACAGTTGCGCCTTCCATATCATCAATAGAATCGTATCCACTATCTGCATAAACCATCATGCCTTGGCCATCATAAAAAGTTGTTACAGTGAAATCTTGCTCTAACTCTCTATCTCTACTTGCAGTCCAAGTAGTATTTCTTATAAGCAAATCAATTTCACCTGCCCCTAAAGCTTCAAATCTTGCAGCAGCTGTTAAAGGGGTATATTCAACCTTTGTTGAATCTCCCAAAATTGCTGCAGCTACAGCTTTACAGAAATCAATATCGAATCCTTCAAAGCTTCCATCTGAAGTTACGACTCCAAATCCGGTTAAATTATCATTTACTCCACACTTTAACATTCCTCTATCAATAATTGTTTCCAATGTATTCATTTCAGAAACTGTCTCTTCAACAACTTCTTCTTCAGCACATGCTAATGAAAATACAGTCATTGATAATAAAGCTGCAGTAAACAAACTAAGTTTTATTTTTTTCATAATCCACTCCTTCTCTTGTTATTAGGATTAATATAATCTAGTTATACTACAAAGTTGATAAAAAATATAAGATTATTCGTTTTTAGTAATAAATCTTATACTTAATAACGCTTTTCGTAATAAAATTTGTTAACTAGGCTATTAAACATAATGACAATATATTTCTTAAGATAATTAAATATGTTAAAAAAGAATTAAATGGATTTAAAAAAACTGTGTGACAAAGAGATATATTCTAATAAAGATATTCCAATAGATATTGCCAAAGATATTTTAAATTTTGCTGAGTCTGGTTTTAAGGAAATCAAAACCTCAAAAAAGGTTGCTAATCTATTTAAATCTCTTGGTCAAAAAAAAATTGAAACAGAAATTGCTTTAACCGGATTAAAAACTACTCTTGATACTGGTAAAGAAGGGCCTAACATTGCTGTTATTGGTGAATTGGATGGACTTCCTGTGCCTGGTCATCCATTTGAAAATAAAGAAAATGGATACGCTCATGCATGTGGGCACCATGCTCAAATTGGAAGTATTTTTACAGTTTTTATTGGCTTGTCTAATAAAAATATTCTTAATAATTTATGTGGAAAAATTACTTTCATGGCAGTTCCTGCAGAAGAATTTGTAGAAATTGAATGGAGAAATAAACTTAGAAAAAATGGTCAAATTGAATTCCTGGCAGGAAAACAAGAAATGATTAAAGATGGATATTTTGATGATGTGGACATAGCAATGATGACACATACTACGCCAAGAGATATAAAATTCTCTTATGGAGGAACCAATAATGGGCTAGTAGCTAAATTTGTTGAATTTATTGGAAAAGCATCACATGCTGGTAATAGCCCAGAAAAAGGAATTAATGCTTTAAATGCAGCCAACATAGCAATGAATGCAATAAATGCACAAAGAGAAACCTTTAAAGATGATGATCATATAAGGGTTCATCCAATAATTACTAACGGCGGGAGTGTAGTAAGTGCGGTGCCAGACACAGTTAAGATTGAGACCTTTGTAAGAGGAGCGTCTATAGAATCAATAATTGATGCAAACAAAAAAGTAGATAATTGTTTAAAGGCTGGTGCATTGGCTACTGGTTGCAAATTAAAGATAACTACTATTCCTGGATATTTACCTATTAAGAATAATTATGAACTTCAAAATATTTATGTAACTAATTTAAAAAATAATTTTGAAAAAAAATATATTGTTGTAGACAAGCATTCTGGAGGAAGCACAGATATGGGCGATGTATCTAATTTAATTCCCTCAATACATCCATACGTTGGAGGTTGTAAAGGTTCATCAAATCACGCTAACGATATGGTTGTTGAAAATTACGATTTATCTGTAATTGAATCTGGCAGGATGATGGCTCACACAATAATAGATCTTCTTGAAAATAACGCTAAAAATGCTCAAAATATTAAAAATAAGTTTGACCCTAGTTTTGATAAAAAAAGTTACTTATCTTATTTAAGAAGCCTCTCAAAAGAAGATGAATTTAATTTTAGTTACTAAATTTTTTCCATAGTTTATGTAGAATGTAAAACCATACTGAGTTTACAGCTGGCTCTACAAGAGCAACAGCACCAGCCTCCCAAATGCTTGCGCCTGTAATAATACTAACTACAGCCATAGCAATAATAATATGCCCAACAAAGAAAATTAATGCAAGAGCTAGACTTTCATCCATCTTGCTTTTTATAGTTTTTACAATTCCTTGAGTAAATTCTGTCATAACTTTATTTCCATAATAAACTGAAAATGTTTGATAAAGTCCATGCTGTAGCAGCTATTAATTGAAGATAGTCACCTAA
>CAYTXB010000010.1:0-10375 GCA_964440895.1 uncultured Dehalococcoidales bacterium | reverse complement strand
CTTCTGGAGATGTAATTGTGCCATTTTTTATCTTTTTAAATTTTTTAATATAATATTATTAAGTAAATCTTTAATAGTTGATACTTTAAAACATTTTCATGTCAATCTCCATAAGAAGCCACAATATATAACATAATGAATAAAGAAAAAATACTTATCACAGGTGGATCCGGCTTTGTTGGAACAAATTTTATTTCAAAATTATCAACTGACAAATATGAAATTTTTTCCTTAGATATTAATGACCCTAAGAAAAATATTGAAAAAATAAATTATATAAATATGGATATCAGGTCCAAAGACATTCAAAGTCTGCTTAAAAAAATAAATCCTAAAACAATTGTTCATTTAGCTGCCCAAGCTAGTGTTTCTATTTCTGCTAGAGATCCCCAATTAGATAACGATATTAACTTAAATGGATCCCTAAACCTCTTTATTGAATCAATTCATTCAGATCTGGAAAAATTTATATTTTTTTCAACTGGAGGAGCAATATATGGGGAAGAAATTGGGAAGAAATTCAATGAAACTGATCCTCCAAAACCATTAAGTCCTTATGGAATCTCAAAATTAAATTTTGAGAATTATTTAAATTATTTTTCATTAAAAAAAATATCTAAATCAAAAATATCTATATTAAGGCCCGGCAATATTTATGGCCCATGGCAAAATCCAGATGGAGAAGCAGGCGTAATATCAATTTTTGCAAAAAGAATGTTAAATAATGAAACTGTATCAATTTTCGGTTCTGGCAATGAATATAGGGATTATATTTATGTTGATGACGTTATTGAGTTTATATTCAATGCATTAAATTCAAATATAATTGGAACTTATAATTTGTCTAGCGGAATTTCTACCAAAACTATAGAAATATTTGAAAATATTTCAAATCTTATAGGTTATAAAAACGATCCAGTGTTTTATGATAAGAGGGAAGGGGATATATTTGGAATTGAATTAGATAATTCAAAATCTTTGGGTATTGGCTGGAATACTCAAACAAATTTAAAAAGCGGTTTATTAAATACAATCAATTTCTTGAAAGATTCATGAGTCAATTGAGACTAAATATAGATAAATATTTTCCAGGTTTAATATTTTTTGGATTAAGCTTAATTTTATTTATGCCTTTAGTTGTTTCTCCTGAGACCGTTTTTCCTTACGTAGTTGGCAAGGCATTTTGGTTTAAAGGAATTACTTATTTTATTGCTGGTTTTTATTTAATTTTATTGTCAGCAAATAGATCGTATCTTCCTGATAAAAGTTTTTTAATCTTAATTTTTTCACTATTTGTCTTAATGCAATCAATTTCAGGAATTGTAGGAAATAGCCCAGTAAATAGTTTCTGGAGCAATTGGGAGAGAATGGAAGGTGTTACTGATTACTTTCACTGGCTAATACTTTTAATTGTGTCTAGTTCAGTTATTAGAAAAGAAAAATCCTGGATTAAACTTTTAAAAATTAACTCCTTCGCAGGATTTATTGTTGCATTTTTAGGTCTTTTAGAGTTTTTTGACATTGTTATTCCTATATTTTTTGGATTAGATATATTTCCTAGTGTTGTAAATCCTGAAGAATCTTACACTTTAGGAGAAAGGGTAGAATCTACAATAGGTAATCCCACCTATGTAGCTTCTTACTTGTCATTAGTATCATTCATTTCAATTGGCCTGATACTTAGAGAATTTCAAATAAATTTTAAACAATCAATCAAAAATACATTTTTGAATTTTGAATTAAATTCAAAGATATTTATATTAATTTCGATATCAGGGACTATAATTTCAATTTGGACCATATTAAACTCTGGGTCTAGAGCATCATTAATAGGAATAATTTCAGGGATTTTATTTATTTCAGTAATGCTACTTATAACAATGGGTAGGTTAAAAAAATATCTTTATGCTTTACTAATTTTAATTGGGTCATTGATAATACTTTTTTTTATTTCAATGAATATAATCGAATCTCAAAGAAATAACTTAAAAAATGAAGTTGTCAAAAGTTATATACCACAGTCATATTTAGATGATGATATTTCATATTCATATAGCAATTTTGACAATGGTGATGGATATAATTCTGACGAAGAAATAAATAATATTTTAAACCAATTAAGTTTCTTAAGTGTTTTTCAAGATGCTGAGCGAAACAGCAACGCCTTAATGGATATGAAAAGTTTAAGTGAATATATTGAAAAAAATAATTTATATCCATCATCTCCGGGTAATGAAATTTATTGTTCTGATGAGATTATGTTGTACTTTTGGGCTACAAATAGATATTCCTTTAAAGAGTGCACTTCTATAATGAGATTTATATCTTTCTTTGGGACTGGGTTCGCATATCCTTTTAAATCTGGTTTCAATATTGGTGAGAGGCAGTATGCATGGACAATAGCTCTTAAAGGTTTTGCATCAAACCCTATATTTGGCATAGGGCCAGAAAATTTTCCAGTTTTACATTACAAATACCTTGAAACAGGAATGTCTGATGATAGTCCGCATTTAGATAGGGCTCATAACAGAGTTTTGCATACTATGGCTACAACTGGAATATTTGGAGCAATCATATTAATTACATTATGGATTTCAATGATGGCAATTATTACTAAAAAAATATTAACGAGGAAAAATAATATTTTTTGGATATTTTTAGGTTCAGCATTTTTATCATACATAGCCTCCTCTATGTTTATGTTTTCTGTATCTTCTACGTACCTACAGGTGATACTAATTGTATCTCTTCTTTCAAAATCATCAGAAATTAAAGAATTAGATTATTTAAAAGAAAATAATGAAGAAAAATTCACAAAGGACTCTTTAACTATTGTTGTTGCAATTATTTCACTTATTTCTGTAATTCTTTTAATAAGAAGCTTTGTATATATACCTTTTTCAGCCGCAAAAGTTACCCCTCCACTTGGGAGCCCAAAATCTGTTATAGAAATGCAAGAAAATATAAATAAATTTCCTAAATTAGCAAACTATGGAAGACAAGAAATGTTTTATATTCTTCTTAGGGATTACAACGATATGCTAGGCTTATCTCAAGAACAAGGTAAGTTTGCAGAAAATTATAATTCATTAAAAACTCTGATATCTCAAGAATATTCAAAAGCGGTTGAGATCGAACCTGATCATTTTAATATTCATTTTTCTACAGCAAGTTTATATTTGGGTATTTCAAAATATGAAGCTGATAATTTAAATAGAGTAGAAGAAATATTAATAGAAATGGAAAGATTGTCACCTAACTCAATACAAACTCTTGAAATAAAGATAAGACTTGCATTGCTTAGGAATGAGGATGTAAATGCAGAAAAATTGATAAATATATGGAGAGATGTAATGCCATATCAATTTAAAAATTTTTGGGATGAAAATCTAGCTATTGCTAAAGGTGAATTGATTCCTCAAATAGAAGTTGATTGTAAAAATGAAATGTACCCATCTGACAAACCTCAATTTGATGATGCAAATTTATTATATACAGAAGAACTCGAAGGAGGTTTGGTAGTAGGAATTAAGAAAGATGCTCCTGAAGACGCGAAAAGGGTTCTTCCGGGAACAATTGTCAAAATGAACTACACAGGATGGCTTCCTGATGGATGCATATTTGACAGTTCATATTTACCAGGAATGAACCCATTGAGTTTTCTTGTTGGAAATGGCCAAGCTATTGTTGGTATTGAAGAATCTCTCCTCAAGTTAAAAAAAGGTAACATTGCAAGGATAGCTATACCGGCAGAAAAAGCTTATGGAACTAATGGTGTAAGCGGTTTAATACCTCCTAATTCACCTATTTATTTCGAAGTTGAAATTTTAGATGTAGAAGTAACAGGGGAAAAAATAGATTAATTATCTGGAGAATCCCAACGGGCTAGAATACTATTAAATACAGATAATATAATTATCCGAATATCAAATAATAGACTCATTTTTTTTATGTATTCAATATCATATTTTATCTTCTCGCTAGGATCTAAATCATAAGATCCTCTAATTTGAGCTAATCCTGAAAGACCCGGTGTTACATTAAGTCTTTCATCAAATTCTGGTATTGTTTTAACAAATTCATCATGTAACTCAGGCCTTTCAGCTCTTGGGCCCACAAAGCTCATTTCTCCCTTAATAATATTTAACAATTGAGGTATTTCATCTAATGCAGTTTTTCTTAATAAATGACCAATCTTAGTAATCCTTGGGTCATCCTTTGTTGACCAAACAGCACCGGTAATTTTTTCTGCATCGGGTATCATCGTCCTGAATTTATAAACTTTAAAAACTTTTTTATTTTTACCTATTCTTTTTTGAGAATAAAAAATCGGCCCCCTATCCTCAACCCAAATTAAAATAGGGATTATAAAAATTACTATTATCCATAGAGGCCATAAGAGCGGGAACAACAAACCTCCTATTACCATAGATATATCAAGAAATCTTTTTAATTTATAGCTCTTATTTTTCAAGTTTTTTCCATCCTCTTGTCATCCATCTAAATAAACCATATAAAAATCCCAAACCCCAAGAAACATGCATTGATAAAACTATGAAAGGGATTAATAAAATAGAGAGCACTGACGAAGACTTTGACCAAATTAAGAGAATAAATAACAGCCAAAATATTGATATTAATCCAAAAAAATAATTAAAAATAGCTAAAAAGCTGCTTGGAATAATTAGGTTTGAAATTACAACACTCAGAAGAAATAAAACAAAGAGTACTGGAACTAATTGTCTTAATTTTAAAGATTCTGGATGAACAGAAAGGGTTTTTGTTTTCCATAAGCCATACCTAAAAAATTGCTTAATCAGGCCAAATAGTGAGCTTCTTACAAAGTAATCTACTATTAAATTTGTAATTAATATTACTTTTCTTCCATTTTTTCTCAACCTAATATTGAGCTCATAATCTTCATTAATTTGAAACTCCTCATTAAACCCTCTAAATTCTAATAAATCTAAAGTTCGCCAGCACCCAAGATACACTGTATCTGTTTCAATATATTGATTTGAATTTAAAGGGTCATATTTTATTTTCCTATAATTGACGCCGCCCATTGCATATCCTGAGTTCATAACATCAGCAACGACATTTGTAAAAAAATTAGTACCAACAGCTCTTTGAATAGACCCTGCATTCCCTCCACTACTATTAAATGAAGCTTGCCAGCATTGAAATATATAATCTTCTGGATAAATTGAATGAGCATCAGCTCGAATAACTATTGAATTTTCATTTTTATATTTACTATTTTCAATGCCAATATTCATAGCATATGATTGATATAAATTAGGATTTTTACAAATTTTGATATTTAAATCTTTAAATTTTTCTTTGACTATCTCAAGCGTTCTATCTGCGCTCATTCCATCAACGATTATGAATTGAACATTGAATGAATCACTATCAATACTTCTGCAATTTAAAAGAGATTTTAAACAACTTTCAATGTACTCTTCTTCATTTCGTGTTGGAATAATCACTGAAATATCTACTATTGAATTCTTTTTATTCATTTCTAGTACCAAAGTCTTCCATTGTTTTTTTTCAAATACTTTAAAGCTTTTGAACTGAATGGATTTCTTTTTTTATACTTTAATTTTCCAAATCCTTCGAATGTAGCAATAAAAAACTTTCTTAAATTAAAATTAACAGCTGATTTTAAGAAATAAAACAAGCCCCAAACTGTCATGTGTACTATGAGATATAAAAATGGTAAATGTTTATAAGAGACCCAAATTCTGTTTCTAATACTATAGTAGGCTTCGTCTTTTAATTTATATTTATTATCAACAACAGATTTTTTAGGCTCATGAATAATTTCTACTTGAGGAAAGTAAACTATCTTTTTTTCTTCTTTAATAATTTCTGAACTTATATCCAATTCTTCTAATCCATAAAAAAGCTCAGTGTCATACCCTCCAATCTTCTCAAACGTTTCTCTTAATAAGACATGCCCTGCGCCAATAAAATATGAAACATCTGATTCATTATTGCAAATATTCTTACTTAAATATCTTTTTAATTTACTGAACGGAATTTGGAGCCCTTCATTTTCCTCTTTAAAAATTATTTTAAATGCCATTCCGGCAATTTCTTTTGAAGAAGAGAATTTATTTAGTATCTTTTCTAAAGAATCTTCCTGAGTAAAATATGCATCATCATCCAAAAAAACCATCAATGAGCCTGATGAATTTTTAACAAGCTTATTTCTTGCACCTGCAACCCCAGATGGCAATTCAGATCTAACCCACTTAATAGGTTTGCCCTCAAATTTATTTATAAGCTTATCTTTAATGTTGACTTTAGAAGCATCGTCAAGAATTACTATATTAGCTGCAATAGATTGATTTAAAGTACTTTCAATTGCCCTTTCAATTTCTTTAACTCTATCTTTGGTAGCTATTAATACTGTTATGTCTTGCGAGTTATACATTTTATAATTCAGAAAATATCTTTAAATATTTATTTGATGATGATCTCAAAGAAAATCTATCTATATTTTTGAAACCTTCTTGGGCATTTTTCGATGCTAATGATTCATCATTTTCGTACAAAGTTATAGCATTAACTAGGTCATCTACATCATCAGGAATCGTCAATATACCTGCATTGCCATCAAGCAATATTTCACTCAATCCACCTTCATTGCAAGATGAAATTATTGGAGTTTTTAACGCTTGGGCCTCAATTGCGACTCTTGGTAAACCTTCCCATAAAGATGGAATAACAATCATTTTTGCATTTCTTATATACCCTAATGGCTCTTGTACTTCACCAGTAAAAATTATTCTTGAAGAAAGTTCTTTGTCACGACTTTCTTTATCTAATTTTTGTATCAATTTATTTAAATACTTTCTCTCTTCTCCATCCCCCACGATAATTAATTTTGTATCTTTAATGAAATTTATTTTTGAAAAAGCATTAATAAGTAGACTGAAATTTTTTTGTTTTGTTAACCTGCCCACGCCAATTATGTAATTGCCGAACTCATTCATATTTTTACTTTCAATTTTAAATTCATCTTGCTTTTCAAAATGAGGATTATAAATATAACTTAAATTTTTATAGCTATTTGTCATTTCAAATATTAAATTTTGTAGACTTTTTGATTCTGCTATAACCCTGTCTGCACTTTTAAATACATTTTTCCAGGCTACCCTTCTAAATAAATTATTTCTTGGATGGCCTTGAATACTTATAATAAACTTAATATCAGGTTTCCCGGACAGCTTCAATCCAAGCCAAGCCACAAATGGCATCATAGAAGCAAATAAAATATCTGGGTTATTATTTTTTAAGTATTTTGAAAGAGCAAATACAGTTCTTAAAGAAACTAAAATTGAAACTATTCTAAAAATTAAATATCCCTTTGTAGGAAAATTTTTAAATAATTTTGATAAATATATTAAATTCATATTTTGATTAAAATCTAAATCGTCCCATTCCTTGTGAATACTCAAAAGGTCAACTTCGTATCCATTTTCAGAAAATTTTTTTGATAATCCAAATGTAGCTCTTTTTACTCCAACTGGATTTAAAAATGGCGAAAAAACAGCGATTTTATTTAAACTACTCTTTTTCATTTCAACTTTTTACCTTATTAATAACTTTTTTTGACCTTTCTTCCCATGAATATTTAAGTGCAAGGTTTGAAGAGTTATTAGATAATTTATCTTTTAAATCTTTGTTTCCAATTAAAAATTCAATTTTGGCTGCTAGACTTTCAGGGTTATCTGGCTCAAAAAGTAAACAATTTACTTCATTTTTAAGTATTTCTGTGTTTGATGAAATATTTGAAGCAATAATAGGCTTCCCTATAGAAAGATATTCAAATAATTTCATTGCAGATGTATATTCTTTTGATTTAATTTCATTAGCTGTTGCAGGAAGCAAAAGGATATCAGAATTATTTAATAATTCAGGAACTTTAGAATAGTTTACTTGCCCGACAAATTTAACATTATTTACACCTGATTTAATTGCAATTTTTCTGTAGTAATCTAATTCCGCTTTTAAACCACCAATAATGACAAATTCCACATTATTTATTAATTTTGCAGCATCAATTATAAGATCTATTCCTTTAGATTTAGATAACGAGCCACAGTAAGTTGCAGTGGGGATCCTATTTTCCGAACTTTTCTTCTTAGTAAATTTTTTTAAATCTACACCATCATGCAATGTGTAAATTTGATCTAAATTTTTTAATTTTCCAAATTTCTTGTATAAATCTTCTGAAAGTTTCGTTGTTACAGCAAAACAGATCGTTTTTTTGGACAATAGCAAGCCTAACTTAAATATAAGCCTTGAAATAAGCGGGGGTATGTCATGAAATTCAACAACACATTTTTGTGAATAAAAAGCACTGAATAAAAAGCTGAAAGGTGTATTATCCCTAAATATGTAAAAATCACCATTTAACTTTTTACCTAATTTAGCAGATTTAAATCCCCATAATAAGTTAACAATAAAGGAAAAAAATCTATAAACAAACTTAGGCATTAAATGTCTGTACGCATAAGGATCAACAAAATTAACTAATTTGTGTTCAAAAAGAATTTCAATATCATAAAAATCAAAAATGTCAGTTTTATGGGAAATTTCCTTTTGGACTCTGTTTGGGCTTATTATCGTAACATCGTTATTTAAACCTGAAAAAGCTTCAGACATTTTGACAATTTGAACTCCATGAGCCTTTTCAGTCGGTAATCTAGCGTTTGTGATGTAAACTATCTTCAAAATATTAATTTAAGTATATAAAATTGTAATTTAATTAATTGTAAATAATATGGCCAGAGAAATCACTTTCAACAATTCAATAATAAATGACAATTCAAGTTGTTATGTAATTGCAGAAATAGGGAATAACCACCAAGGTGATGTAAATAATGCAAAAAAATTGATTGAAGAAGCTAAAAATAGTGGTGCCTCAGCAGTAAAATTCCAAAGAAGAGATAATAAAGAATTATTTACAACTGAAATGTTTGAATCTCCCTATGTCGGCCCTCAAAGTTTCGCATCAACATATGGTGAGCATAGAGATAAGCTTGAGTTATCTGACAATGATTTTGAAGAAATTTTTAAATATTCAAAAAAAGTTGATATAGATTTCTTTGTGACCCCATTTGACTTGAAAAGTGCAGATTTTTTAAATGAGCTTGGATTAGATAGTTATAAAATTGCTTCTGGGGATTTAACTAATTTTCCTTTGATAGAAAAGGTAGCTAATTTCCAAAAGCCTATGATTATAAGTACTGGTGCAAGTGATTTCTGGGAAGTAGAAAAAACTTTAAATTTTGTAAAAAATATAAACCCCAACATTATTCTTCTTCAATGCACTTCAATTTATCCTGCAAAACCAATAACAATAAATCTAAATGTGATAAATACTTTTAGAAAAGAATTTCCTGAGACTGTAATAGGATATTCAGGGCATGACTCAGGAATATCAATACCTATTGCTGCATACTCATTAGGAGCTAGAGTTATTGAAAAACACTTTACATTGGACAGATCTCAAAAAGGAACAGATCATCAATTTTCTCTAACTCCAATCTTATTAAAAAGTTTAATTGATGAACTTGAAAATGTAAGATTGTCATTTGGTGATGGTAAAAAGAAATTGCTTTCAGAAGAAAAATTAGCAAGATTTAAAATGGGTAAAAAAATTATAGCCTCAAAAAAACTTCCTAAAGGTACTGTTATAAAAATTGATGATTTACTATTTAAATCACCTGGAGATGGAGTTCCTCCAAGTGAAATAGATAAGGTTTTAGGAAAAACAACAACCAAAGACTATTCTTTTGAAGAAAATATTAAGCTCGAAGATCTGAATTAGCAATGAAACCGGTAGATGAATATCTCTCCAAAATCTCTTCAGCTTTGAAAGAAAAATTCAAAGAAATAAATTTTATTGTTTTTGATTTTGATGGAGTTTTTACCGATAACAATGTCTACACTGATCAAAATGGAAATGAAAGTGTAATTTCGTCAAAATTTGATGGTTTTGGATTAAAAAAACTTAAAGATTTAGGAATCGGGCTTTTTATACTATCTACTGAAAAAAATAAAGTTGTTGAAAAAAGGGCAAAAAAACTTGAAATAGGCTTCCTGCAAGATCTTTCAAGCAATGAAAAAGCAACTGAGTTACACAAGTTAGTACAAAATAATAATCTTCACTATGATTCAGTTGCTTATATGGGAAATGACATTAATGACATTCAATGTCTTATTAATTGCGGATTACCAATAGCAGTAAACGATTGTCACCCTGAAGTTATTAAATATGCAGATTATATTACTGATACAAATGGAGGGCATGGTGCTGTTAGAGAAGTATGCGATATAATCGAAGCATTAAAAA
>CAYTXB010000009.1:0-10511 GCA_964440895.1 uncultured Dehalococcoidales bacterium | reverse complement strand
TTATGAACACCAATTGTCAAATTTAACATTTCTTCAACAATTGTAGAAGACCTAGACCAAGTATTTATAACTTTATTAGATCTAGCTTCATTTTTAGCTTTTAAAACCTTTTTTAAGAGCTTTGAGTCAACAAATGGTCCTTTTTTTATCGATCTTGACATACTATTTCTGATATCTCCTTCTTAAAATTAACTTATCGCTTTGTTTAGTTTTTCTAGTTCTTTTACCTAAGGCCGGCTTACCCCAAGGAGTTTTTGGGTGCTTCAAACCAATTCCTGTTTTTCCTTCACCACCTCCATGAGGATGATCATTAGGATTCATAACTAATCCTCTAACTGTAGGTCTTCTCCCTCGATGCACGCTTCTACCAGCCTTACCTAATTTTTGGTTTTTATGATCAAGGTTTCCAACCTGGCCAATGGTTGCCTTACAATTTTCAAGAATTCTTCTTACTTCTCCAGAAGGCATTCTTAATAATACATATCCAAATTCATGAGCCATTACCTGAACAACTGTTCCTGCACTTCTCGCTATAACCGCACCTTTTCCAGGGCTAGACTCAACATTATGCACTAAGTACCCAACTGGAATAGATTTTAATGGCATAGAATTGCCAACTTTAATGTCAGAATTTTCACCACTCATTACTTTTTCGCCAACTTTAAGGCCGTCTGGAGCTATCATATAAAATTTTCTACCATCAGTTGATTTAACTAATGCTATTCTTGCACTTCTATTTGGATCATACTCAATAGAAAAAACTCTGCCTTCAGCCCCTTCAATTGATCTCTTGAAATCAATTATCCTATATCTTTTTTTGTGTCCACCACCTCTATGGCGAACAGTAATTCTTCCTGTATTATTTCTGCCAGCCTTCTGTTTCATAGGAGCCAATAAAGATTTTTCAGGTTTTGATCGAGTTATTTCATCAAAATCTGCCGATATTCTTGACCTTTGTCCATCAGATGTTGGTTTATACGTTTTCATTAAGTTCCCTCTGTGATGTTTATTGTGTCTCCAGCAACAAGAGAAACTATTGCTTTTTTGTAACCGGGAGTAATTATTCTGTTTCTACCGAAAGTTTTTGGTTTTCCTTTTTTAACAATTATATTTACTGAAGCTACTTTAACTTCAAATAGTTCTTCAACTGCCTTTTTAACTGAGGATTTATCAGCGTATTTTGATATTTTAAATGTATATTTTCCTGATTCTTGCAAAAGTGTGCTTTTTTCAGTAACAACTGGAGAAATTATAATGTCGCTTAAAGAATTAATTTTCATTTTTTAGCCTTTTTTTGATTGCCCCATACTTCTTCTATTCTATTCAATCCTTGTTCAGTAATAACAAGATGGTTAGAATTTAATACATCATAAGTATTAATTAAATCAGCCTGAATAGTTTTTACTTCTGGAATATTTGAAGAAGATTTTAAAATATTTTCATTAATTTCTGATTTTTCAAGAAGCACTGAGCTTTTTTTTGGCAATTTAAGATCATTTATCATTACATTTAGATTTTTAGTGCTGATATCTTTTATATCAAGATTATTAATTACAGTTACTGTGCCTTCTCTCATTTTTTCAGATAAAGCCATTCTAATAGAAGCCTTTTTAACTTTTTTTAAAATCTTCTTTTTGTATGACCTAGGATGAGGTCCATGCGCCACGCTATTACCAAGAACATGAGAAGATCTGCTGCCTACTCTTGCTCTTCCAGCTCCTTTTTGATTTCTTAATTTTGCTGTTGAATAGCTTGCATCTCTTCTTCTAAGTGTATTACTTGTGCCCTGCCTCTTATTGCTAAGTAAGGCAACAATTACTTGGTGAACTAATGCATCATTAAAAGGCTGCTTCCAGACATGATCTGAAGCAGATATTTTTTTTAAAACATCCCCTTTAATACTTTTTAATTCAACTTGCATAATTTTCCTTCATAACAATTACAGTTTTAGAATTTGCACCTGGAACTGATCCTTTTACTTCAATAGTATTTTTTTTAGTATCAACTTTTATAATTTTCAATCCTTTTTGACTAACTTTTACATCACCCATGTGACCAGACATTTTTGTTCCTTTCCACACTCTACCAGGAGAACTTCCTGCCCCAATTGATCCAGGAGCTCTATGTCTATCTGATTGACCGTGCGTCTTAGGGCCACCTTTAAAATTATATCTTTTAACAGTACCTGCAAAACCTTTACCTTTAGATATGCCCTGAACAATAACTTTTTCGCCAACTTCAAATATACTGCAGTTAAAAGATTGACCAACTTCAACTGAATCAACATCATTTGTCGATACTTCCTTTAAAATATTAAAACTACTTTCGCTTCTCTTTTGATGACCAAGTTTTGGTTTGTTTAGATTATTTTTTTCTTCAAAACCAATTTGGACTGACTCATACCCATCTCTTTTAGATGTTTTAATTTGAGTCACTTTGCAAGGCCCCAATTCAATAATAGTTACAGGAGTTGCAAGTCCTTTTTTTTCATCGAAAGAAGTACTCATATTTAATTTTTTTCCAATTAGTCCATTAATCATTTAATCTAGCCTCATTTTAATATCTACTCCAGCAGGAACATTTAATCTCGTAAGCGAATCAATTGTTTTGGCACCAGGATCGACAATATCTATAATTCTCTTATGTATTCTCAATTCAAAATGTTCTCTAGATTTTTTATTTACATGAGGTGATCTAAGAACACAGAATCTTCTTATGCTTGTAGGCATTGGAATTGGGCCTGCAACAGCAGCTCCAGTTCTTTCAGCAGCTTCCAAAATTTGTTGAGCGGATAAATCTAGTACTCGGTGATCATACGCTTTTAAAGTAATTCTTATAGCTTGGTTAGACATTTATTTATCCTTCATTGGCGCAGGTGCATAGTGATCGAGTTCTTGAGTAAAACTTGCCCTACCTGTTGTATTAGATCTTAAAATTGTTGCATATTGGAAAGTTTCCGCTAATGGCACATGAGCTTTTACAATTTGTAAACCTGCCTGCGGTTCCATTGATTGCACTTGAGCCCTTCTACTTTGCAAATCACCCAGAACGTCACCTAAAAATTCTTCTGGAGTAACAACCTCCATAAGCATAACAGGCTCTAGAATAAATGGGTTTGCTTTCTGACATGCTTCTTTAAAGGCCATAGAAGAGGCAATTTTGAAAGCAACTTCTGAAGAATCAACTTCATGGTGAGAACCATCGATAAGGATAGCTTTGATATCAACAACAGGATGGCCAGCAACAACACCTGATTGAGCTGCCTCTTTAAAACCTTGTTCGACTGGACCATAATATTCAGTTGGAAGAGTAGCACCAGTTATTTCTGATTCAAATTGAAGACCAGAACCTGCTTCTAAAGGCTCAATTCTAAGAGTTACATCTCCGAATTGCCCTCTACCACCAGACTGCCTAATAAACTTTCCTTGAGCAGATGCTGTTTTTCGCACCGTTTCTCTGTAGGCTACTTTAGGAGCACCTACATTTGCTTCAACTTTAAATTCCCTCTTGATTCTTTCAACAATTACGTCCAAATGCAGTTCACCCATTCCAGCCAAAACCATTTGCCCACTTTCTTGGTCAGTGTTAAATTTTAAAGTTGGATCTTCATCAACTAGCTTAGTGACTGCAATATCCATTTTGTCCTGGTCAGCCTTACTCTTTGCTTCAATAGCTACAGATAATACTGGATCTGGAAAAGTCATAGTTTCTAATAAAATCCTGTTATTTGGATCACTTAAGGTATGTGCAGTTGATATTTCTTTTAAACCAACAACAGCAACAATATCTCCAGCTTTTGCAGTCTGAATTTCTTCTCTATCTTCAGCATGCATTTTTAGCAATCTTCCTATTCTTTGCTGCTTATTAATTGTTGTATTAAATATTTTATCTCCAGCATTAACCATCCCAGAATAAACTCTCATGTAGCATAATCTACCTACATGCTCATCTGTAACTACTTTAAATACTAATCCAGAAAAAGGTTCAGAATTGCTTAATTCTCTTTTTAAAATATTACCGCCATCTGTATCAGTCCCTTCAACTGCAGGCAAGTCATTAGGTGAAGGAAGATAATCGCAAACAGCATCAAGTAAATGATGTACCCCCTTATGTTTTAGTGCAGAGCCACAAAATACAGGAAATATTTTCAAATCTAGGGTTGCTTTCCTTGTTGCTTTTTTAATTTCTTCAATACTTATCTCTTGATCCTCTAAAAATTTCTCCATTACATCATCATCAGTTTCAGCAATTTTCTCAATCATTTCTTGCCTAGCTTCTTGAGCCTTTGAAAGCATTTCAGATGGTATTTCTACTTCTTTAGGTTCTGTTGGATTGTTTCCTTCATCATAAACATATGCTTTCATTTCAAGTAAATCTATTAAGCCTCTATATTCTGCTTCAGCACCTATTGGCAACTGCATGATAACTGGATTGGCATTTAATTTTTCAATAATTGTACCAACAGCAAAATCAAAATCCGCACCTAGTCTATCCATTTTATTTATGAAACATAATCTAGGCACATTATGTTTGTCAGCTTGCCTCCATACTGTTTCAGATTGAGGTTGAACACCAGAAACAGATTCAAAAACAACAACTGCTCCATCAAGAACTCTTAAGCTTCGTTCAACTTCAGCAGTAAAATCAACGTGACCGGGTGTATCGATAATGTTTATGTCATAATCTTTCCATGATGCTGCTGTTGCAGCAGAACCAATTGTTATCCCTCTTTCTTTTTCAAGCTCCATAAAGTCCATAACTGCTGTACCATCATCAATTGAACCAATTTTGTAGGTTGCGCCTGTAAAGAAAAGAACTCTCTCAGTAACAGTAGTTTTTCCAGCATCAATATGAGCAATAAATCCAATATTTCGTAATTTTTGTAAATCAGCCATTCTCTATCACCATCTATAATGAGCAAAAGCTCTATTTGCTTCAGCCATTCTGTGTGTATCTTCTTTTTTCTTAACAGCAATACCTTCACCATTAGATGCATCTAATAGTTCTTGGTATAATTTTCTTCTTATTGACATGCCTGATCTTGATCTTGCGGCTTCAACTAACCATCGAATACCGAGAGAGAGCCTTCTAGCTGGTTTAACTTCAACAGGAACTTGATAAGTGGCTCCACCAACTCTCCTTGGTTTAACTTCGACTGTAGGCATGACATTTCTTAAGGCAAGGTCAAAAATTTCTTTGCCTGGTTTGCTAGTCTTCTTTTCTAACTCATCAATAACTTTGTAAAGTATGCCTTGAACTACTGACTTGTTGCCTCCCTGCATCAGTTTATTAGCAAATCTTACAATCTCAGTACTATTATATTTAGGGTCCGGTGCAACTATTCTTTTTTCTGCTCTTCTTCTTCTTGACATTATATTTGCACCTTGGTTTATTTAGAGGATGGTTTTGCCGTTCCGTACTTACTTCTGCCTTGGAGCCTACCCTGAACACCTTCTGTATCAAGTGACCCTCTAATAATGTGATATCTAACACCTGGTAAATCTGGAACTCTTCCACCTCTTAATAAAACAACTGAATGCTCTTGCAGGTTATGTCCTTCTCCGGGAATATAGGCAGTTACTTCCATTCCATTTGTCAATCTTACTCTTGCAACTTTTCTTAATGCTGAATTTGGTTTTTTTGGAGTAACAGTTCTAACTTGTAAGCAAACACCTCTTTTCTGAGGGCTGTTTGTGTTGGAGTTCATCCTATTTTCTAATGAATTATAGTTAAAACCTAATGCAGGTGTATTTGACTTCTTGGAAGGAGTCTTTCTTCTTTTTCTAACTAATTGATTTATTGTTGGCATATTTACTATTTAATTAAATTTAATTTTTTATAGATCATTCAACTTAAAATGAACCGCAATGAGGGAGTATATATTTGAATGGAGTTAACGTCAACGACTTTTGTGTAAAATTAAGAAAATTTTTACAAAATGCTTAAAATTTGCAATTTTTATCTTTTAATAGCAAAAAATTCAATTAAATATTAATATATTTTTTTAGCATTTCTTTGAAGGGATGAGAATTGGTAACCGAGAAAAAAAAGATAATAGGTGTTGGGCTTAGTACTGCAAAATCAAATGAATTAAGTTCTAAATTTTCAAATTCTGATTTTATTTTAGAACAAGTTAAAGATATTGAAAATTTAATTGAAAATGAAAATGATGAAATAATATTAGTTTCTGGAGAAGATTTAAATTTAGATTTATTCAAAGAGAATTTAAAGAAAGCAGAAAAAGGTGATAAAAAAGTAATTGCACTAATGCCCTTGAAGGACATGGATTTACTAATTTCAAACTTTTCTAGGCCTTTTTTTGATTTTTGCCTTCCACCTCACGATGTCAATGAAATATTCTTGAGGATTATTAATGTAATGACCAAATCTACACAAAGTGAAAGAGAGCTTATTTCAATAGGCCCACTTACAATAAATCAGGAAAGTTATGAAGTTACTTTAGATGGAGAAAAAATTGACTTAACATTTAAAGAGTATGAATTACTTAAATATTTGGCTGTTAAACCGGGTAGAGTTTTTTCAAGAGAATCGCTTCTGCACAGTGTTTGGGAATATGATTATTACGGAGGAACAAGAACAGTTGATGTTCATATTAGAAGATTGAGAAGTAAGATAAATAATTTAAAGTACAACTTCATAGAAACAGTATGGAATGTTGGATACAGATTTAAAATAACTAATGAAAAAACAAGCGTATAATTAAAATGAAAAAAAATAATCAAGAATCTATAAACTACGTACTTAATCAGGCAAGCGAAAATAAAGTAAAATTTATTCGTTTATGGTTTACAGACTTATTTGGAAACATAAAAGGTTTCGGTATAACAGATTATGAATTTGAAAAAGTTCTTAACGAAGGGATGAGTTTTGACGGTTCATCAATATTTGGCACTGAAAGATCCAATGAAACTGAAATGATAGCTTTCCCTGACCCAACAACATTTCAAATTCTTCCTTGGAGGCCAGATGAACCTTCTGTAGCAAAAATAAATTGCGATATATTAAACAAAGACGGCAGCCCTTCAAATTTTGATAGCAGGTACATTTTAAAAAGTAAGGTTTCGGATTTAGTGAACAATGGATTAAATTTTTATGTTGCTCCTGAAATTGAATATTATTACTTAGAGAGTTCTGAATCGATGGACCCAATTGATGAAAAAACATATTTTGATCAAATTGGTATACACGGAGATTTAGGTTCTGATCTTAGACGTAACACAGTTTTAGGTCTAGAAAAAATGGGAATACCCATACAAAAGTTTCACCATGAAGTATCTCCAGGACAGCAAGAAATAAGCTTAAGATATAGTGACTCTGTCACTATGGCAGACAGTTTTCAAACTTTCAAAATTATTGTTAAGGAAATAGCTATGTTGTCAGATGTTTTTGCTACATTTATGCCTAAGCCTTTTGAAGAATTTGAAGGCAATGGAATGCATTTGCATATTTCTTTATTTAAAGACGATAAAAACCTTTTTGCTCAAAATTCTTCTAAGTCAGGTATATCTAAAGATGGAGAATTTTTTACTGCAGGACTACTCAAACACGTTAAAGATTTTATGATAATTACAAATCAATGGGTTAATTCGTATAAAAGAATAGTATCAAACAATGAGTCTCCATCTCATATCAGCTGGTCAAATACCCCCAACAATTTTAATTTAATTACTATCCCTAAAATAAGAGAGGGCAGTGAAGATTCATCTAGAATTGAATTTAGGCTACCTGATCCTGGCTGTAACCCATACCTCACATTTGCTTCTATTATTACTGCTGGCCTTAATGGGATGAAAAATAAATATAAATTAGAAAAACCAACTCAAAATGAAGATGAACTTAAAAATGAAAATATTCTTCCTGCTAATTTAGGTGTCACTATTGAGGAATCTAAAAACAATCCTTTTCTCAAGGATGTTCTAACAGATGAAGTACTTGAAATTTACCTTAAAGGCAAAGAAACAGAATGGAATGCATATTCAAGATTTATAACCGAATTTGAGTTAAATAATTGGTTAAATTTATGATAATTAAGATTAAAACTATATATAATTTAACAAAAATTTAACATTTAAAACAATTCTTTTTTTAAAATTGCTTATTAAATTTGTAAATATAATAGTTAAGGAATGTTAAAACTTTAAATATGCCGTATATGAATAGTAAAAAAATTAAACAGAATTTTAGATTGTTAGAATCTACAGGTTCTTATGACCCAAAGCTTGAACATGATGCATGTGGTGTTGGTTTAGTAGCCAAAATAACCGGTGAAGCTACACATGAGATCGTTACTAAAAGCTTGCAAGCGTTATGCAACCTTGAACATCGAGGGGCATCTGGCGCAGACCCTGAAACGGGCGACGGGGCTGGTATACTTTTGCAATTACCTCATGATTTTCTTGTTTCAGAAGGCAAGAAATTAAATATTAATTTAAAAGCAGGTAATTATGGCACTGGAATAGTTTTTTGTGGTAATGATTTAAATCATTATGAAGAAATTGTTAAAATTTTTGAAGAAAGTGCAAGAAACCAGAATCTTAAAGTTTTGGGCTGGAGAGATTTACCTACTGCTCCCAATAAAATAGGCAAGACTGCTAGAGAAGTAATGCCAATAATTAAGCAAATTTTTATTGGAAATAATGACGATTCAAATATAGAAAATCTTGAACAAAAACTATATTTAATTAGAAAAAGATTTGAAAAAATATCCTCAGAAAAATTCGATAAAGATACTAACCATCAAGTATATGTATGTAGCCTTTCTAGCACTAAAATTGTTTATAAAGGACTTTTAACTTCAGAACAGGTTCAGGAATTTTACTTGGATTTACAAAATCCAAATTTAAAAAGTAATTTTGGGCTTGTTCATTCTCGTTTTAGCACAAATACTCTTGGTGACTGGAAGCTTGCCCACCCATATAGATTTGTTGCTCATAATGGTGAAATTAATACAGTTAAAGGCAATAGGAATTGGATGAGTTCAAGAGAATCAATATTAAAATCAAGTAATTATGGTGAAAGCATAAAGGATTTATTCCCAGTTTGTGACCAAAATGATAGTGATACAGCTTCTTTTGACAATGTATTTGAATTATTAAACTTAGGTGGTAGAAACCTTGAGCATACCATGGCAATGATGATGCCTGCCTCATGGGATGGCCATGAATCAATGAATGATGATCTTAAAGATTTTTATAAATTTCACAGTATTTTGATGGAGCCATGGGATGGCCCTGCTTTAGTTGTATGCACTGACGGTAAGAAAGTTGGGGCGATTTTAGATAGGAACGGCTTAAGGCCTTTTAGGTATTCAGTTACCAAAGATGGAACATTAATTATGGGCTCAGAATCAGGGTTAGTTGAAATTGACGAAAATGAAATTGAATACCGTGAGAGATTAAGACCAGGAAGAATGTTTCTTATCGACTTTGAAGAAGGTAGGATAATTAATGACGATGAAATCAAAAATTCACTTGCCCGGTCAAATCCATATTCAGAATGGCTTAATAAAAATAGCCTCAAAAGTACATCATTAAAGGCCAGCAAATCCGAAAAAATCAATGAATCAATATTAAAATTACAACAAGTTTTTGGCTACACACAAGAAGATTTAAAATATTTAATTGAGCCTATGTCAAAATCTAAAAAAGATCCTGTTGGTTCTATGGGCAATGATGCTCCTATATCAATATTATCTAAAAAACCTCAAAACTTATTTACATACTTCAAACAAATGTTTGCGCAGGTATCAAACCCTCCTCTTGATGCAATTAGGGAAAAATTAGTAACTCAAATATCTCTACCTGTAGGCAGAAGACATAACATACTTGATCAATCAGAAACCCAAAGTTCAGTATTGTTTTTAGATAAGCCAATACTTACTAATGAAGTCATGGGATCAATTAAAAATCTTTCAAAGGAAGGAATGAGATCCAAAATTATTTCAACATTAGTAAAACTTGATGAAAATAATGACTTTAATTTAAAAGAGAGTATAGAAAATCTGAGGAATGAATGTAAAAAATCTATTGAAGAAGGGTTTAGCATTTTAATTCTTTCGGATCGAAATATTAGAAAAGGGTACATTCCTTTGCCAAGTTTATTAGCATTATCTTCAGTTCATCATTTTCTCATCAGGCAAGGCATTAGGTCTGGAGCGGACCTAATTATAGAATCTGGTGAGCCAAGGGAAGTTCATCATTTTTGTGCACTTTTTGGGTACGGAGCTTCAGGAATTAACCCTTATTTAGCACTTGAAACAGTTTTAAATAATTCAGGTCAAAATAAAGATTCTGTTGAAAATTACATAAAATCAACTGAGTATGGGCTTTTAAAAGTGATGTCAAAAATGGGGATTTCAACCCTTCAGGGTTATCAAGGTGCTCAAATATTTGAATCAATAGGGTTGTCAAAAGAATTTGTTGATGAATATTTCACCTGGACAGCAAATAAAATTGGTGGTGCAGATGAAAAAAGAATCAAGAAAGACATGC
>CAYTXB010000008.1:0-10573 GCA_964440895.1 uncultured Dehalococcoidales bacterium | reverse complement strand
AATGAATATCAGCAAAGACTATTTGACCAACTTGATTACGAAGCTAATGATTTAAGAAACAGAGAATTAGATTATCAAAACACATTAGCTAACCTTGAAAGAGACATGGGTCGAGAATTGCAAAATAGAGAAACAAATTTATTAAATTATCGAAATCAAAGGGAAATGGAAAGAGAAGACATTAAATCAAGATTCATGTTCGATATTCAAAGCCAAGAAATGCAAAGAGATCAAAATGTATCAATGGTCAGGCAGCAAGTTGATATGAGTTTACAGCAAGAAAATTTTAATTTAGAACGAGAAGAAATGAATTGGGATTTAAGAAGGCAGCAAATACAACTTGATTATGAAAATCAATTAAAAGATTTTCAAAATCAAATTGAACAAGTAAAGTTTCAGGCTGACATAGACAAAGAAAGATTGAGCATGGACAAATCTCAATATGAAGCTGAAATGATGAAATTGCAAAATGAAATTCAATCAAGAGAAACAGATGCCGAACGATTTTATGAGGACTCACTTCTTGAATTATCTATAGAAGCTGATAATAGACTTGAAGAATTAGAAAGTAGAAGAATTGATGAGAATTGGTCTGATGAAAGGTATCAGCAAGAACTTGCCGATTACGATAAATGGTATTCTGATAGAACTTATGAAATCCAGTCAAATTATGATTCTAGTATAAGAGAAATAGAATTTGATCAACGGCAATATGAAAATCTTCAAACAGTTGTAGAAACAAATGAAATTTATCAAGAAGGAGAAAGAGGTTTCTTTGGCAATCCAATCCCAGGTACTGTAAGACAAGGTGGTTTTACTGATGATTTATCTGACCCCGGAAATCTTGCAATGCTTGGTATTGTGATTACTGTTGGCACAACTCTGCTTCAGCTTGCTAGAGGAAAGTAAATAAGTCTCTAATCACTGATAAGATATCTCCCATTGCATAATTATCAAGAAATTTATTCCAGTGCAGAATCCATTCTTGAAGTAATTTTAGAATTGTAGCTAAAAAAAGAATGACTGATATATTTTTTAAATTCAGTTCTTTATTTCTATAAATAAATTTGTAAAACGAAAGGCCTACAATCCAAAATTCAAAAATGTTTGGAAAAGAAAATAATATAATTCTGCTTCCAGATATTTCATAAAATATCATTCCAGTTAGCCTAAATAAAAATAAAAAGATAGATATATTCTTTTCAATTTTTGCCCATCTAAGTGAAATAATCAGAAAAGTAAACATATAAGAAATATCAAGAATTTTATCTAATTTTTGATAATTTCTAACCCCACCTAAATCTAAATTTCCAATAATAAATAAATCGCTTAGGTCAACTAAAATCGCAAAAATTGAACCAAAAAATGGAAAATAAAGTACAGGAATTGACCCCAATAATCTTACTGTAATTACAATTATTTCTTCAAGCGACATTAGTTAAGGTTATTAAATTTTTTTTGTCTTAAATATTCATATGCCATAATTGAAACTGAATTAGACAAATTAATGCTTCTACTTTGCTTCTTCATTGGAATCCTAACCGACTCTCTTACAATTTTATTTTTAATAATTTTTTCTGGCAAACCAATTCCTTCAGACCCAAAAATAAAGTATTCATTTTCAATATATTCAACATCTGTATGAATTTTTTCCCCAAATGTATCAACAATTATCAATGATTTAGGATTTTCAGATTCAATAAAGTGGTCAAAAGAATTGTGAATTTTAATATCAACATCTTCTATGTAATCTAGTTGTGCTCTTCTAAGGTTCTTATCTTGAAAATTGAAACCCAAGGGCTTAATTAAATGAAGAGATGAGCCAGTATTGTGGCACAATCTGATTATATTTCCAGTATTACTGGGTATTTCTGGGTTATGTAAAACTAAATTCAATCTGTAAAACATTTTAAATTGTTGCTATTCTTAAGTAAATATAAATGATTATCAAGGGGGCTTTTATGCCAAAAAGAATTAATAGAGCTATAGAATTGCTTGAAGAAGATCAGCCAATTTATTACACAGGTCCGCATTCGGGTCATGTTTTAACTTATGAAGAAGGCTTAAAAGACTCTCAGACATGGGCTGATTATATAAACGTTGGTATGGAGCATGGCTGTTTTGATATGACAGCTCTTGATAACTATATTAGAGGCCTTATTGATGGAGGGCCAACAAATTCAGGTCATAGAACTCCGCCTATTATTGTTGAACTACCCGTTGAAGGTACTGAAGAAAATATTGTTAAATATAATGCATGGCAAATAAGGCAAATTTTAGCCAGAGGAGTACATGGGTTGCTGTTGTGTACAGCAGAAAGTGCAGATGCTGTTAGAGCTTATGTTGAAGCTTCAAGATATCCAACTAATATGAATGGGGTTGGCGAAGGCCTTTCGAGAGGTACCAGAGGAGTTGGCTCAGAAAATACAGCTTCTCCAGTATGGGGTGTTGATAGAGATGAATATTTAAAAAAAGCTGACCCTTGGCCACTGAACCCAGATGGAGAAATATTATTAGGTTTAAAAATCGAAACAGTAAGAGGATTAAATCATTGCGAGCAAATATTTACTGTGCCTGGAATAGGATGGGCTGAAATGGGCCCAGGTGATATGCATATGTCAATGGGTTTGATAAGAGACGGGCACGATGATGAGAAAGTTGAAGCAGCAAGGACAAGAGTTAATGCCGCTTGTGAAAAGAATGGGGTAAAATTTTTAGGTGGTGTTCATGGTGGTGACTCAAAAGTTGAGGCATTAAAAAAAGTTATAGATACTGGAGCAAGAATAATATCTGGGGATGATGAAGATTTAGCTAAAGAAGGAAGAAAGTATACAAAAAACACTACAAAGTATTAATAATGAAAGTAAAAGAAGTAAAAAGCTATTTATTAAACCCTGGATGGGGTAAAAATTTGTTATTTGTAAAAATTGCTACTGATAATGGGTTAGTTGGTTGGGGTGAATGCTATACACAATCAGATAGAGATAAAACTATAGTGACTCACTTAGAGCATATGTCTAAATACCTAAAAGGAAGAGATCCTTTTGAAATTAAGTATTTCAATCAAATAATTTTTGATGATTATGCATCTAGGCGAGGTTCCATGGAAATATTTTCTGCATTGAGCGGAATTGAACAAGCTTTGTGGGATATATGTGGTAAAGAAACCAAGCAGCCTGTGTACAACCTTCTTGGTGGCCCATCAAGAGGTAAGCTTAGAGTTTATGCTAACGGCTGGTATGCAGGAGCATTAGTCCCAGAAGATTATGCTGAAAAAGCTAAAAAAACAATCGATAAAGGTTTCACAGCATTAAAATTTGACCCAATCCCCGGGCCATTTAGATCAATTATTTCAAAAAATAATTTGGAACAGTCTATTGAAACTGTTAGGCAAGTAAGGGAAGCAGTCGGCCCAAATATAGACCTGCTTATTGAGGTCCACAGAAGATTATCTCCAATGAATGCAATAAAATTTGCAGATGAAATTGAGGAATTTGATATATTTTGGTTTGAAGAACCATGCCCAACTGAATTTACTGAAAATTTAACTGAAATTAGAGATTCAATTAATATTCCAACTGTTACTGGAGAGGCTCTTTATACAAAGAATGCATTTATTGATGTATTTGGTAGAAAGTCAGCTGATATTATAAATCCTGATGTTGCAAATACTGGAGGAATTCTTGAACTAAAAGAAATTTCTTCAATGGCTGAGGCCTACCAAGTAGCTGTCTCTCCTCATAATTATAATTCTACAACTATTGCTTTAGCTTCAACCTTGCATGCTTCAATAACTATGCCAAATTTTCTGATAACAGAATACTTTGTTCCTTTTGAAGAAATTGGGTTATCAATTTCTGATAAGCCATTAAAACCTGTCGATGGTTACATAACTTTAGATGACTCGCCCGGCTTAGGTATGAACCTAATAGAAGATAATTTTAATAAATTTCCATATAAAGAATTTCCAAGAGTTCTCCCAGAAAGAATTAACGAAGGTTTTTATGGTGGAGCTTGGCCTGATAATACTGGCCAAAATTAGGGCTGACTTTGCAGGCCATCTTTGGCTTCAAATAATTCTTTTTCACCGTTAATTCTAATTTTAAAAAGTTCAGCCTCATGTTCAAGTTGTATTTTCATCATTTCTTTTTCATATTCTAATCTTAAATCCATCATTTCTTTTTCCATTTCCATTCTTGCTTCTTCAATTGCCATCATTTCTTTTTGAAATTCCATGTCTCTTTGAATTCTTTTTTCATCAGCAGAAATTCTTTCCTTTTCAAAATTTTTTTCAACTTCCATTCTTTCTTTTTCCATCATCTCTCTTCCTCTATCCATTTCCATTCTTTCTCTTTCCATCTCTCTTTCCATCATCTCTCTAGCTCTTTGCATCTCCATCATCTCCTTTTCCATTTCCATTCTTTCTCTGTCATCGGAAATATCAGATGAAGTTGAATCAGATTGTGTACAAGATATAGCAAATATTGTTGAAAAAATTAAAATTACATATATGTATTTTTTATTCATATTATTTTTTCTGTTCAATTATGTTAATTCTATTTTTCTCTGGATCTTCAAAAGTTGCAACTTTTCCACCCCATTTTTCAATTTCAGGTTTTCTAATGAAATTGATATTTAGTTTTTTTAATCTGTCATATTCATTTTGGATATCATCAGATTCTAAGTTTATGATCATTCTATTAGGTTCTTTTGAATCTCCAGTGATTTCAGAATGTTCCGAAATATAAATTCTAAAATCATTATATATAAAGTATGCTGACGTTTTTTTATGTTTATGAACCTTAGAATTAAGTATGGTTTCGTAAAAACTTAAAAGATTATCAAGTTTTTCAGTCCATATTATTATTCCAATTGGTTTCATTTTAAATTATATATGTATGGATATTCTGGAGTTCTTTTCATTCCAGATCTTTCATATGCTTTGATCGCACTATTGTTATTTGTATGAACGTGCAGTTTAACAGCAACAACACCATCTTGATTTTTTGCCAATTCAATTACTTTGTTAAACATGCTTTGAAAAATTCTATTCCCTCTAAATTTTTTATCTACACAAACATTTTGAATCCACCAAAAAAATCCATTTCTACTTACACTTCTTTCAAAAGATATTCTTAAACCTCCAACAACTTCGTTCTTTAATTCGGCAACAATATAAAAACCTTGGTCAGGGTTATTCATTATGAATTCTAGTCCTTTTTTTCCTAATTCATCAGGGTAAGGATCTTCCTCAATTGTATTTTCCATATCAATTTGCAGTATCTCTAATTTTTTTATGTCAGAAATAACTGCTAATCTAGTTTTTACTTTTTTATTCATTTTCTTTTATTTTTAATAGAATTTATTTTATCCTAAACTAACCTAATATGTTTTTAAAGGAGAAGTATGAAAGTAGCTTTAGTTGCTCATGGAGATAATCCGCCTTATCTTAAAGATTTATTTAACGGTGAAGGTTTTGAGTTAATAGAAAAAGAATGTAATAACGAAAGAGAATATGTAGATTTATTGAAAGATGCCGATGGGGCATTAATTTATCTCCATCCTTTGACAACACGTGAAGTAATGGAGCAATGTGATAATTTAAAAGTCATTAGTAGGGGAGGCGTTGGTGTCGATTCAGTTGATCTAGAGGCTGCAACTGAACTTGGAATATGTATTTGTAATACTCCAGGAATAAACACTACTGAAGTAGCTGATCATGCAATGGCTTTACTTTTGTCGCTTACTAGAAAAATTAGAGAGCAAGATAGTCTTGTAAAAAAAGGTTATTGGGCAGACAGGACTGAATTAATTCATCCTTACAGATCAGAGCTAGGGAGAATAGCTGGAAATATAGTTGGGATTATTGGGCTAGGTAATATAGGAAAATCCTTTGCTACAAGAATTAAAGGTTTTGGTCCAGCTAAAATTATCGCTTACGACCCTTACATTGATAGAACAACAGCAGATTTATTTGGTGTTGAGCTTGTTGATTTAGATGAACTATTGAAGACCTCTGATTTCATAACATTACATGCACCATCAACAGAAGAAACTCATCACATAATCAATGAAGATGCTTTTAATAAAATGAAAAGTAATTGTATTTTGATTAATTGTGCAAGAGGTCCTTTAGTAGACCCTTCAGCACTTTTTAATGCCCTAAAAAATAATATTATTCCTGGGGCAGGTATTGATGTTACAGAAAAAGAGCCAATTTCTTCTGAGGACCCGTTACTAAGTTTGGATAATTTGATAATAACTCCACATACAGCTGGATCTTCTCCAGTTTCAAGGGAAGTGGGTACGAGAAAACAGGCAGAAAATGTAATCAAAATTCTTAAAGGGGAAGCTCCTCATGGGCTTGCGAACCCCGAAGTTATTAAAACAATTGCTTTAATGAGAACAAAAGAAAATAATAGGTGGAGCGATATGGATTTATTTGACACCTCGTTAAGAGTTTAAGGAGATAATATGGCAATACATAGAAAAGAAGATTTAAAACCAGATAGCAAAGAAAATGGCATAATTATGACTTCTCTGTCAGGACCAGAAAGAGGAGACAATATGATAACCGTTAAAGAAATATTTATTGAGCCAGGTGCTGAAATCCCAGTCCATTTACACCCTGATGCAGAGGAAACACATTTTTTAGTTAAAGGTAAATTAACAGCAATTTTAGGAAATAATGAATTTGAAATGAATAGTAGGGATTGTTTGCTTGCGCCTGCAGGTATGCCCCATGGAATGAAGAATAATTCAAATGAAACTGCAAGATTGCTTATAATGTTTCCAAAAATAAAATTTGGCAGAGAGTCTGTTGAAAATCATAGTACTTCTCCTGGCATTCCAGCTAAGTATGTTTCAATTAGAAATGAAATGGAACCTTTTGAATTTGCTCCAGGGATCATGAGGTATGATATGGTTGGAGATTTTTCTGGTGCAACGTCAAGTTACTTTTCAGAATTGAATTTTGCGCCTGGTTCTGGTGCACCTAATCATTATCATCCTGCCCACGAGGAATCTATGTATTGCTTAGAAGGAAAACTTAACGCAGTTTATTATGAAGAAAATAATATTCAATTAAATGCTGGTGATATGTTTACTGCAGAAGTAAAAGCAAGACACGGATGTAATAACCCTTTTGAAAGTAAAGGCACATTATTAGCTATACATTGTGTTCTAAATCCTCCTCCGAGGGTGGAGTGTGACTAATGACAACTGTTAAATTATCCAAAGATTTACAAAGTCCAAGAGGAGTTTACTCAATTCCTGTTACACCTTTCCATGAAGACGGAAAACTTGATATTGAGTCGTTAAGAAAATGTATAGAATTTTGTCTCGAAAAAGGTGCACACGGAATTGTTATGCCGGTAAATGCTAGTGAAGTTGCAACTCTTACAGATGAAGAAAGAATTAAAGTAATTAAAGAGGGATCTAAAGTAGTAAATGGGTCAGTCCACTTTGTAGCAGGAGTAACTGGAAATTCAGTTGAACAAGTTAAAGAGAGTATAAAAATTGTTGAGGATGTTGGTGTTGATTCTGTAATTACTATGCCTTCAACAAAGGTTGCATCTGCTCAATATGTTTATGATTATTTTGGTGAAATTTCAAAATCTACTAATTTGCCAATATGGATTCAAAATAATGACATGCAAGGTAAATTGGTACCTACAAATACAATAATTAATTTGATAAATGATTTTGAAAATATTCAATACCTAAAAGAAGAAAGTGCATTTGCAGGTCACGTGATTTCAGAAGTTGTTGAAAAATTAGGAAGTAAGTGCAAATCTATTATGGGTGGAATTGGGGGCACTTTCCTTATGGACGAATACAGAAGAGGGGCACAAGGAACAATGCCTTCAGGTCATTTTACAGATATAATTGTAAGCATATGGAATGCTTTAGATACTCAAAAAAAAGGAAAAGATGGTTATTATGAAATTAATGACCGTGCAAGAATATTATGGGAATCATTATTGCCTTCTTTAAATTTTGAAAGAAGGTTTGGGGTAAATGCCTATAAATGGGTTTTTTGGAAAAGAGGAATAATCAACTCTCCAACAACTAGATTGCCTGTAAGAAAACCCTTTGATGTTGCTGACCAAGAAGAATTACAAAGAATAATGGACAGACTTAGTCCGCTTATGACTTAGTTTTTGATTTAACATCATCAATAAATTGTTTAGAGCCATTTAGTAGAAACTTATTTGCCCCTCCAATTAGAAAGTTAATTCCTCTTTCATTCCAGTATTTTGCCTGATCGCCATCCGCGACAAGAGTGCCTGGTATTTTTCCTGATTCAATAATTTTTGGAATCATTGATTCCATTGTATTTTTAACTTTTTCATGAGTAACTTGGCCGTGAACTCCTAAAACTGATGACAAATCTCCTGGTCCTAAAAATACACTATCAACACCTTCAGTTGCTATGATGCTATCTTGGTTTTCTATGCCTTCTAAAGTTTCAATTTGTACAGCAACAAATATTTCATCATTACTAGTTTTTACGTGATCAATTATGGGCGTAATTCCATATTTTCCTGTTCTAGAGGTACTAAATAGCCCTCTTTTACCTACTGGAGGATATTTACAACTTTCTACTACTCTTTTTGCATCATCTGCATTATTTATTAAAGGAATTAAAACTCCTTGAACTCCCGCATCAAGATATCTTTGAATATTTTGTTGTAAATTTAGACCAGCTCTTACAATTGGTGTTATTCCGGTGAGTTCTGCAGCTCTAACCATATTTTCTGCTGTTTCGTAGTCGGTTACGCTGTGTTCACAATCTATTACTACATAATCCATTCCTAACCATCCAAGCATTTCAACTGTTGACGGAGAAGGAGTGCTTACAAATGCTCCAAGAACGACTTTATTGTCATTAAGCTTAGCTTTCATAGAATTTTTAATCATTAATTACTCCTTTTGAATTACAATTTAATTTATTAATATATTAAATATAAATTCTAATTATGAAAATGTATAAATTAAAAAATGATTATTGTGAGATTGTTACCAATGGTCCGTCATTAATTTCATTTAAGGTAAATAAAAATGATATTGATTATGAAATCTTAGGGTATAACTTAGAAAATTTTGTTTCCTCTTTCATTATGGCGCCTTGGGTAAATAGAATAAAAGAGGGTATTTTTAATTCAAAAAAAGGATCTGTAAATCTTTTAAATTCTCATCCGCTCTCATCTCAATTTAAGCACGCTATTCACGGTACAGTTTTATTTTCAAAATGGGAATTGATTAATGATAATAAAGATTCACTAGAACTAAAAACAAATCTTTCAGGTCCATGGCCTTTTAAGGGTAATGTAAAATCAAAAATTAGTATTGGAAAAAATTACATTAATCAAGAGCTCACAATTTTTAATGATGACAATGAAATTATGCCTTTTTCAATGGGCTGGCACCCTTGGTTTAAAAGAACCCTTTCTTCTGGGAATTTAGAAATAAAATTTGATTCACAATATAAATGGGAAATATTAGATGAATTGCCAACATCTAAAAAAATCAAATCAGTAGAAATAGAAAAATTTAAAAATGGTTACTCTCCAGCCCCGGAAACACTAGATGATTGTTACAGAATAGATGATGGATCAAGTGTTTTATTAAAATGGCCAGAATTAATTTTGAACATAAAGTCTTCAAATGAATGTGGGCATCTAGTTGTGTATACGCCCCCTGACCCCATTTCTGATTTGATATGCGTAGAGCCGCAATCAGCTACTATTAATTCTTTTCAGTTAGAACAAGAATCTATTTCAGATACAGGAATTTTATATGTTGAGCCTAAAAAAGAGTATTCAATATCAACAGAATGGTCTTGGAAGTAATGAGAATATTTAGGTTTTTAAATATAATAAGAATTTTTAGAAACTCTATAAAATATTTATATAATCCTGAAATTCCTTTTAGATATAAATTGATACCGGCTATAGCTTTTTTTTATTTTATTATTCCAATAGATTTGCTTCCTGAATTAAGGATCTTGGGTATCGGGCTTATAGATGATCTCTTTGTTGTTTATTCTTTACTGTATTGGTTTGATTCATTATGTAAAAAATATATAGATAAAAAAGAATATATTGATACGGAATATAAAATTAAGGATGAAGAAGAGGAAACTTAAATGATCCCTCTTCTTAAAATTAACTAAGTTTTATGCGTTGAAAGTTAAGTAATACTCCCACGGATGAGGTCGAGTCCTAACTTGATCAACTTCAGTTTCTCTTTTATATGAAATCCAAGCTTCGATTAAGTCACTTGTAAACACATCACCTTTGAGTAAGAACTCATGATCATCTTGAAGAGCATTCAAAGCATTTTCAATACTGTTAGGAACCTGTTTTAATTTAGCTTGTTCTTCGTCAGGCAAACTAAATAAATCTTCATCCAATACATCGCCAGGATCAATTTCATTTTCTATTCCATCTAGGCCAGCCATTAACATTGCTGGGAACGCTAAGTATGGATTACAAGTTGGATCTGCTGATCTAAACTCAACTCTTTTAGCTGCTTTATTGTCAGGATCATACATAGGAACTCTGAAAGC
>CAYTXB010000007.1:0-11878 GCA_964440895.1 uncultured Dehalococcoidales bacterium | reverse complement strand
CCTTCACAGAGAACTTGAGCTCCCGTTTTTTTCATTTTTTTACCTTTTTAAATAAAAATATCTCGCCCAAAGGACGAGACTAACCCGCGGTACCACCTTTGATTAGGTAATTTAACCTCTCTCAATTTAACTTTACGTAGCCAACGTCAAGAATTACTTTTTTTCGTCCTTGCCACTCCAGAGCGAGTTCCTAAAAGTTAAATTACGAGTCACATTAAACCCCGATTTTCTCAAAAATTTAATACTTTAGTACTACTCTCTTTCAATGTGTTTTAAACGAAATGAGAATAGCATAGCTCTAGATTGAGGTCAACTTATGAAATAATTTTTTTAAGCTATTAATTGATTCTTCCCAATTTAGTTTTTCTGCATGCTGCCTTGCATTCTTTCCCATGGATTCTCTTAAATCTTTACTTTTTAATAATATTTCTAATTTCTCAACAAATGGCCCTGGGCATCTCCATTGCAATAGATACCCTGTTTTTTTATCAATAACTATAGAAGATAAGCCGCCTTTTTTAGAAGCTACCACTGGTACTCCGCAAGCTGCAGCTTCTAAAGCAGAAAGACCAAAACTTTCATAATAGGAAGGTAAAACACATATGTCCGAGGAATTGTAATATAAATTTAGGTCACTTCTATTTATTGAACCTATGAAATGAACTTTTTCTGAAAGGTTTAATTCGTTACATATTTTTTTTAATCTAGAAACTTCTGAAATATTATAAAGACCCCCAACAACCAATAAATTAATTTTTTCTTGCTCTATCATGGACAATGCTTCAAGGAGCGTGTCTAACCCTTTAAGCCTTTCTAATCTTCCAACAAACAAAATTACTTTTAAATCGCTAGCTATTTTAATTTCTTTTCTAGCTTTATCTTTAGGGATTGGCTTAAAAAGTTCTAAATCAACTCCTGGAGGGATTATAAAAATTTTGGCTGGATCAACTTCATAATTACTTTGAATAAAGTTTTTTTCATGCTTAGACCATACAACTAATGCATCAGAATTCTTAGATACGAATTTTTCTTGAGACTCTCTATGAGGGTCGTCATGATTAAAAGGAAAGGCTTCTTGCTTTATTTCTTGAATAGTATGAAAAGTAGTAACCACGGGAACATTCCATAATTTTTTTAATCTTAGAGATGCTACGCCAGAAAGCCAATAATGAGCAAATATTAAATCATAACGTTTATTATTTTTATTTTTAAAGTCGTTTACGCCTTCAACAAATTCATCAATATGATTAAAAATACCAACTTTATCTAATGAATTGTCACCTGCATGAATATAATTGACATTTATGTCTGAAAAATGACCTTCAATTTCGTTTTTTCTATTATGATCTCTTGTAAATACATCAACTTCAACACTTGAATTAGATAATTTTTCAACTACCTCTCTTATGTAAATATTCATACCGCCGGCATCTTTACCACCTGCTTGAAGCCTAGGATCTCCATGGACACTAACTAACGCAATTTTCATATTTATTTAACTTTTATATTTATTGTTAACAATTTTCTATCTTCACAGCCAATTCTATATTTGTATTCTTCATCACCTCTAAGAAAATCAATATAATTATAAGTCTTTATTTTATTTTTTATGTTATAAACATGATTTATTAACCCAACTGAATACTCAGAATAATCATTATTAAAACCAGAATTATAAACAAATAACTTTTCTTTATTTTTAAAAGCAAATGAAGTTGAAACTAAATCTTTATTAATTTCAATAAAATTCAACTCCCCCCTACCTTCTAAAACAGAATATTTTATTATTTTACTCATAAAATTTACCCTATCTTGATTTAAAAATAATTTTTTTTCAGGGTTTAATTTCATTAGTCTTATAAATTCCAATAATAATTTATCAACGTTTTCATGGTTTGCATTAATAATTTTTAATTCAAAATTTTTTTCAAATTTTCTAATTTTTCTTCTTATTTCATGCCTATTCTTCTTTGTGAGATTTGATAAATATTCGTCAAATGAGTCCGGCAAACTAATTCCAGGAGAAACATCCTCGTCAACAAATTCTATGTCATAATCATCTTGAAGGTTTATCAAGCAATCATGTAGATGAGATTTTTGGATTATAGAATTAAGTTCAATTTTTAGAACTTTATCATAAATAAGTAAGTGATCTATTATTAATTTTATAGATTGATTATTAATATTCTTGTCGTAAATTAAATTATGAAAATCAAAAACATCTTTGCTTCCACAAAAATATGCAATATTGTCTTTAATTGCAATTGGGGCAATAAATGACTTCATATCAGTTAAGATATTTAATTTGTAATTTTGTCCTAAAATATCATGCCACATTTTATTAACATCATAATTTAAAAAGGGGTTTTCTTTTTGATTTTCAAAAGTAACCCACAATTTCTTTAGGTCAGCATCGAATTTGTTAAAAATTATTAATTTTCCTGACAAATTGCCCTACTATCTTATAACTTTTAGAACGTCATCAATATTTGAGTTGACTTCAAAAATATTAGTACTTGCATGCTTTTCAGATGTTTCAGGATCTTTAAGGCCGTTACCCGTTACAACACAAACAACTTTTTGACCTGAAAAATTATATTTTGATGAGTTCTTTATTAATCCCGCAATTCCTGCTGCAGAAGCAGGTTCACAAAAAATACCATCTTTTCTAGCAAGATTTTTATAAGACTCTACAATTTCAGAATCTGAAACAGAATTTATGCCTCCTTCAGAATCATTAACTGCTTCGCTTGCTTTATCCCATGATGCAGGATTACCAATTCTAATTGCAGTTGCTATTGTTTCAGGATTTTCTACAATTTTTCCTTTAACTATAGGTGAGGCCCCTTCGGCTTGAAAACCATACATTTTTGGTAATTTATAGTTTAATTTTTTACTATATTCATTAAACCCCTTCCAATAAGCCGTAATATTTCCTGCATTACCAACGGGTATACATAATGAATCAATCTCACCAATTTCATCTAGAATTTCAAATGCAGCTGATTTTTGACCCTCTATTCTGTATGGATTAATTGAATTTACAATTTCAATTTCATCATAATTTTCTAATTTCCTTACAATATTTAATGCATCATCAAAAGATCCATCAATAGCTATAATTTTTGCACCAAATGCCATGGCTTGGGATAACTTTCCTTTGGCAATGTTTCCATTTGGGACAATAATCGCTGAAACTAACCCATATTTTGCTGCATATGCAGAAGCAGATGCACTAGTGTTCCCTGTAGAGGCACATACAAGAACCTTTTTTTTACTATGTAGTGCCATACAGACTGCCACTACCATACCTCTATCTTTAAATGAACCACTTGGATTACAGCCCTCAACCTTTATATATACATCAGCTTTAATTTTTTTTGATAAAAATTCAGAGCGCAGCAAAGGGGTTCCTCCTTCGCCCATTGAAATAGGCTCAGCGTCACCTATGTCAATAAATTCTTTATAATTTTCAATTATTCCATTCATAATTTATATATTTCAAAGGTTATTGGATCTTCTTTAACAAAATCTAGTTTTCTTATTTGAACTAATGAATTTTTGAAATTAATTTCCGAAGATTCATGAGTCATAATTACAAGATCAGCTAAACCTTTAGTATTTACCTCCTTCTGAATAACAGATGCTATGCTAACCTTATTTTTCGAAAATATGCCAGCAATTTTTTCTAAAACACCAAATTTATCTTCAACACTTAATCTAATATATTTTTTTCCACTAACTTCGTCATCAGAAAAATAACTGAAATTATTATCTTTAAATGCCAAATTTCCACTAGTATTTTTAACAATACCTAGTAAATCGCCAATGACAGCACTTGTTGTAGATAATTTTCCTGCACCTTCCCCTTGAAACCATAATTTTCCAACAAGGTCACCATTTATTTCAACAGCATTGTAGTTTTCTTCAACCTTAGACAATGGATGCGTATTTGAAACTAAATATGGAGATACTTTTGAATATATCTTAGATGATTTTAATTCAGTTACTGCCAATAACTTAATAACATACCCAAACTCTTGGGCATAACCAATATCTTTTTGAGATAAATTTTCTATCCCATTTACTGATACAGACTCAAGAGGCATCCTTTCACCAAAGGCAATTGAACCTAATATATTAATTTTAAATTTAGCATCAAAGCCTCCCACATCGTTAGTGGGATCTGATTCAGCAAATCCCAAATCTTGCGCCTCTTTTAAGCTTTCATTAAAGGTTTTATCGCTATTGTGCATAGAGCTTAAAATATAATTTGACGTTCCATTAATTATTCCAGTTATTTTTGTAATATTATTTTGCTCGAGCATATCAATAAGAACTTCTATAAGTGGTATCCCGGCCCCAACAGCGGCCTCAAATCTTAGTTTTACATTTTTTGAGTCGGCTAAATTTGTTAAATGGTCAATGCTTTTAGAAATTATTTCTTTATTAGCTGTAACAACATTTTTTCCAGAAAGAATTGATTTTTCTACGTATTCTTCGGCTGGGCTAATACCCCCAATTAATTCAACAACTATATTTATATCTGAATTTATAAAATCGTTAAAATCATCAGTAAGTTTTTTAGAAATACTATTATTTTCACCAAATTCTGAATCTAAAATTTTTAGATATTTTTCTTTATCTCTAACAAGTATTTTTTCTACACTCAGAATATTTTTAATTTTAACATTTGAATTTAAATCTTTAAGGACTTGCAATCCTACGTTGCCTATACCTATAATTCCAATTTTCAATTTATACCTTTGTAAAAAATTTATTCTCTAATAATATCATTAGCCAGGTCATTATCGTTAAATAAAGATGCGACCTGCACTTTTTCATTTATCCAATTAAAGGTTTCATTATCTAATCCATATTGCATATCCACCAGCCTACTCCTTTCATTAAAAAATTTAGTTAAAACATTATTTGAGATTTGTTCAAAATTTTCTTCAGACAGTTCATACGAATTTTCTACATCACTAATAACGTAAAGCTTAAAAACAGAATTTTCTTGGTCAATATAAGGTTCTGACAATTCTTTAGGTTTCAAATGATCACTTTGATCATTACCAAAAATTAAACTATCTAGTTCAGGCATTATGCCTTTTGGTATCCATCCAAAATCACCTACACCTCTAATTGAATTAGGGTCAATTGAATATTTTTTAACAACTTCTCCAATATTGTTAGTAGATGTAATTTCTCTTTGTATTTTATTTATATTTGATTGAGAAATATCTTCTAAAGCAATTTCATAAACATATTTATGTTCTTGTAAAGCTGGAATCTCACGAGATAATTCCCTTCTTAATTTTTCCCTAAACAAACTTTTTCTTACAATCTCTTTAAATTTTTCTTCGTCCATTTGAATTTGATTAAGAAACTGGATTTTCTTTTCATTAAACGCCTCTTCGTCTTCCATAGTTTCCAATTCAAAATTATTATAAAAACCCAATTTTAGATAAAATGCTTCATCAATTTCCCAGTCATCTACAGTCAACCCATACTCTGTGGCGGATAAATAAGCTATTTCATTTTCTGCAAGAAGCTGAAGTGACTGAAAAAGTGAAGAACCTAAATCAAATTGATTGCCTTGCTCTTCAGAAAGCCTTTGATTAAACCTTATAAAATCGACTAAATCTTTTCTAGTGAATTCTTTTTCTTCAACTTTTAATGCTGTTTTTTGATATGGAATCCATACATTTATCAAGTAACTTGCTGAAGGAACTGAAACAATAATAATTGAAATAACAATTAATATAATAAAAAGCTTAGACTTTAATTTCTTTTTTTCTTTTATTGAATTTAATATTTCTTTTCTAGACAAGGATTCGTTCATAATTTATTTATGATAACGATATCAAGAAGATTCTTCTTTATCCTCAGGCTCTCCATCTTCAGCATTAAGATCATCTGAATCAACTTCATTACCTGAATCAATATCGGCAACTTCATCTGAATTTAGTTCAGAAGATGGAGTATTTTTCTCGTCTTGAGTAACTAAATTTGTATCGATTTGTTCGTTATTTGTTTCGTCAGAATTTCTTTTTCCAATATCCAGTAAAGTTGTATCGTAATTGTGATTACTTGAAAATGGTAATAATGCCATGTGCCTTGCCCTTTTAACAGCAGCAGTTAAACTTCTTTGGCATTTTGAAGACAAACCATTTCTTTTGGCAGAATCAATTTTTCCTGTCTCTGAAATATATTTTTTTAGAAGGCCAACAGCTTTGTAGTCGAATCCTTCCTCAGGACAATATCCTATTCTTTCAGGTCTACGAGCAATATTTTTTCCTCTAGACTTTGGTCTTTTACTATCTCTTTTTTTAGTTACCATGGTAAATCCTTATCTTCATCATCCGAATCAACAGGCTTTGATTCAGTGGTAGCTTGATTTTGGCTTGAACTTTGATTTATGGATTCAGCTTCGCTTTTCGTTGAAAGAAAAGTAACATTATTTGCAATAACTTCAAACGATTTTCTTTGATTTCCATCTTGACCTACGTATTCATTACTTTGAAAACTGCCTTCAACGTATACTTTCTGGCCTTTCGATAGATATTGATTGACATTTTCAGCTGTCCTTGAAAAACAAACTATATTAAACCATTCTGTCTCATCCTTGAACTCGTCCCCAACTTTTCTTCTTCTATTTACTGCAATACTGAAATTTGCAACAGGATTTCCGTCTGGCGTATATCTTAATTCAGGATCTTGCCCAACATTACCTATTAACATAACTTTATTTAAGCTTGCCACAATTACCTTTTATTCCTATTAGTTTCAGGAACTTCATCCATTTTATCTGGAGCAATTAGAATATCTTCTTTTTTGATAGAAGTGATTAAATGTCTTAATACCTTGCTATCTTTATTCAGAATGTCGTTTAATTCATTAATTTTCGTAGTGTCCATTGCAAACCTAGATAGGTAATAATTACCATCTTTGCTGCCAGACAATTCATAAGCTAATTTTCTTTTTCCATAATTTTCAAATTCACTTATTTCTCCACCTGAACTGGATATACTATTTTTAATATTAGAAACAATCTCTTCTTGAGATTCTTCAGGCTCCTCAGAAGATAAAATCCACATTAATTCGTAATTATTTATTTGTGACATATTAAGTATCCTTTTCCAAGTATGGGATTTTAGCGTAAATCTTTAAAAGTAACAATTATTTCTGTCAATCTACGCCAGGCAATTTATAAGAATGAGCTAATTCTTTAACATCATTTGTTAATTCAATTAATTTTTTTTCATCATTTCTTGAATTAATAATTTCAACAATTAGGTTACCTAAAACATGCATTTGATCTTCTTTCATTCCTCTACTGGTTAGAGCAGGAGTTCCTATCCTTATCCCTGAAGTGATTTTTGGTGGATGGCTGTCATACGGTATTCCGTTTTTGTTAACTACGATTCCAGTCCTTCGCAATAAAGTTGAAATTTCAGCGCCTGTTAGATTATTTTTAGATAAATCTATAGTAAATTGGTGATTATCAGTCCCTCCAGATACAATCCTAAAACCCAAATCTGAGATAACCGAAGATAATTTCTGAGCATTTTTTACAACCTGAAGTGAATATTCTATAAAATCTTCTTTTGAAGCTTCTTCGAATGCAACTGCTTTTGCGGCGATCATATTCATAAATGGGCCGCCCTGAATGCCAGGGAAAACAGATTTATCAATTAATTTAGAATGACCTGATTTGCACATAATCATGGCACCTCTTGGACCTCTTAAGGTTTTGTGCGTTGTTGTTGTCACAAAGTCAGAGTGAGGGACAGGAGAAGGGTGTACGCCAGAAGCAACGAGCCCAGAAATGTGTGCAATATCAGATAACAATAATGCGCCTACATTTTGTGCTATTTGAGAGAATTTTTCAAAATCAATAATCCTTGAATAAGCACTAGCTCCACAAATTATAATTTTTGGTTTTTTTTCTAATGCAATTTTTTCTACATTATTATAATCAATTACCTCAGATTCGCGATCAACTCCATAAAAATTACATTCGTATATTTTCCCAGAAAAATTTACTTTTGATCCATGACTTAAATGCCCCCCTTGATCAAGTTTCATTGAAAGGATGCTGTCGCTAGAATTCATTGTTGCCAAAAAAACAGCCATATTAGCTTGTGTGCCACTATGCACCTGAACATTTACATGATCACAATTAAATAATTTTTTGGCTCTTTCAATTGCTAAATTTTCTATCTCGTCAGAAATCTCACAACCTTCATAATATCTAGCGCCGGGATAACCTTCGGCATACTTTGTACTGAAAATTGAACCACATGCACTTAAGACATTTTTAGATGGATAATTTTCAGATGCAATAAGATTTAAACCAAATCTATGACTTTGCTCTTCAAGGTTTATTAACTTGATAACTTCCTGATCTTGCATAAATTTCCTAATAACAATGTTTTATTATTATCATTATAAACAAAAATATTATAAATAGATGAGATTATTTGATATTAAAACTAATATAATGCCGAGGGTTGATCCAAATTGCGAATCAATCTCTCAATCTCTTTCATTGCTTAGAGAATATAAAAATCAAAATATACATAAAGTATGCTCTGCGCCAAATTATTTTGATGTTGAAAACCACCAAATCAAAGAAATAATAATTGATCTGCAAAAAGAGGCGAGCAAAATTGAGAATTTTGAAATTCCTGAGATTTTCATCGCAATTCTTTACCCAGTTAATATTAATATAATAGAACTAGAAAAAATTATTTCAATAAATAATTCTAGATTTATTCTTTGTAAATTTCCCACTCATGGCATGCCAAGTAATTATTTAGAAAAATTAAAATACCTTTTAAATAATAATTACATACCGATAATAACAAATGTAGACAATTCTCCCATAAATAAAAATTTTAAAATTTTAAATGAATTATTAGAAATTGGATGTTTTTTTGATATAGATATAAACGATTTTTTTCTATTTAAAAATAAGAAATCAATACAAACAATTAAATATTTGGATGCCAAGGATTCTATTTTAACTATTAGCGGATTTAGTAAGTTGAAATATTTAGATAAAGACTTTGAAAGATTTAGTAGGCTAACCAAAATTGACCTTAATAAATTGAAGGAAATTTACTGCTGGAACAATCCAAACTTGATCATTTCAAGTTAAACAATTATCTCTGTACACCATTTTAAATAGTCTGGATCATCACCCTTAACAATTTTAAAATATTTTTCTTGCATTTTTTTTGTTAAAGAGCCTATTTTGCCATCATTTATATCTCTGTTGTCGAGTTGCCCAACGCTGGTTATATGAGCAGCAGTTCCTGTCAAAAAAACTTCATCAGATAAATATATTTCACTTCTATGAATTTTTCTTGATTGGATATTAATATTAAATTCATTAGAAGCTATTTCAAATACACAGTCTCTTGTAATGCCCAGTAAACAGTTTTCTGTTTCGGACGGGGTAATTAATTGACCATCTTTAAGCATAAATAGGTTTTCTCCACTACCTTCAGAGACACTACCATCAAAATTGAGCAGTATAGCTTCATCAAATCCAGCCATAATTGCTTCGGTTTTAGCAAGAATACTTGTTGTATATAATCCTGAAAGTTTTACACCTGTTGGCATAATTGAGTCATGAGGCCTCCTCCATGAAGAAGTCTGGCACCTTATGGGTTTATCATTGTCTATATAATTGCCAAAAGGAACAATCATTAGTGCAAAGTCACTTTCAAGTTCATGCAATTTTAAATTTGCAACTTTTTCCTCGCTTTTATATGCAAGAGGTCTAATATAAATATCTTCTTTATAGCCTGATTCTTTGATTAAATTGATAGTAATTTCGCATAATTCATCAACAGAATATTTGATATCCATTTTAAGAATTTTGCATCCTTTTATAAGCCTTTCATAATGCTCTTTTAACCTAAAAACATACATTTTGTTTTGATTAGAATTCCAGTTACCTCTTATTCCTTCAAACACAGCTGTCCCATAGTGAAGAGCATGTGTCATTATCCCTACTTTTGCAGAATTAACAGGAATAATTTTTCCTTCAAAAAATGCTAATTCTTTACCCAAACGAAATCCTTTCAAAAAATTATTTGACTTAATCTAAATAAAAATTATATTAGTTTCAATTGGTAAAGCAAAGTAAAATAAAATTCTTATGGTAATTTCAAGGCTAAATAAATATTTAATATACTCGATTTTTTCTATTATTTTATTTGGATTTGCATGTTCAAATGAAACGGAAAATGATGCAGAAATAAATAAGTTGGAATATTTAGGGTATGAATATTTGGATCAAAAGGTAAAAGTTTTTTTGAAAAATTATTCAAGTGAAAATTATTCTATAACTTTAAATTCCTTAGCCCCTTCTGAAGAAATATCTTCAAAAGGGATGACAGAACTACTTTTTATAAATAACGGAAACAATAACTCGTCTTTGAAAATAAAAAATAAAATAAATATTGAAGAAAGTATTATTTCAAAATCATTATTAAATCCAAAATTAAATTTCAAAAATGTTTCAATCAATAAGGATTTTAAACTGAAAATAAATGAAACGGCCTTTGAAGAATCAACAAATACTATTTTAAGGCTTATTGATGTTTCTGAAGATTCAAGGTGCCCTGACCCTCTTGATAATAATGAATCTCTCTCTAATCCAGGCAGCTGTATTCACTCGCCTAAAACTTTATTGCATTTAATTATTGAAACTTCAAGAAACAAAACTTTTGATGAATTCATTTATAAAGAGCAATTGAGTGATTATGAATTTTTTTATGGTGGAAATTATATAAAAATTTCAAAAATAGATCCTGCCATATTAAAACTAAACAGATTAATCCCTGATTCAGACTATGAGATTACATTTACAATAACTCAAATGAAAGAAAATTAAGAAAATTTAATTAATTTATCGTAAACCTTTTGGCAATTTGGCATATTGACCTCACTTTTTAACCCAGTCCTCAAAGCCTCTCCTAGAATCTCATCAACTTCTAATGGCCTCTTGTTATCAAAGTCTTCTTTAAGGGAAGAGTGCAGTTCATGTGATCTGCCCACAATATAATCGATGGTATTTTCTGCATAATTTTTTTCAATATCTACGCCAATAGAAATAGATGCATTTGTCATTTCAATTATCATTTCTTTTAAAATATTAAAAAAAGTTTTATTTTCTACAGTTTCTTTTGCAGACATATTTGAAAAACACATTATTGACCCAATAGCTGCCACCATTATTAATTTTTCCCATACTGCTTTACTTATATCTTTTACGTATTCAGTTTGAACATTTTTTGAATTGAGGGTTGATGCAAGTTTATTCAATTCTGATTGCTCTAATTCTGAAATATTATTTTTTCCAAATATTATTTTTGCTTCATTGCCAGTCTGAATAACACTGCCTTCGTTTTTTCTTAGAGCATCTATCCATGTCAAGCCATCAATTACATTAATGCCATGTACCATTAAATTTTTTGATAAATAGTTGTAAGTAAAAGTTCCATTTTGAATACAAATTATCTTAGAACCTTTTTTTAAAGACTTTAAGTCACTTAAAATACTCTTAACTGAATAAGTTTTTACAGCTAAAATTACAACATCATAACTTGTGTCAATTTTTTTAACTAAATTTATATCTTGAGTATAATTACCCCAATTAGTTTTTAATCTTAGGCCATTTTTCTTTATCTCATCAAAATGATTTCCTCTTGTGAGCAAAGTAATATTGTGCCCATTTTTGTTTAGAGCACCAGCATAATAACTTCCAATACCGCCTCCTCCATATATAAGTATCTTTTTTTTAGTATTCATAGACATTTGTAATTAAAAAGTTATCATAAATAATGTAACACTTTTTTTA
>CAYTXB010000006.1:0-12354 GCA_964440895.1 uncultured Dehalococcoidales bacterium | reverse complement strand
TCTCTTGTACCTGAGCTTTTTCTGTAAGAAGATAAACACTGTCAGATGTACCTGCCTCTTTATCCATTTTAACTGACTGCGCATCAGCAACTTTACCATTTTTAGTAGTAACTTTCATGGTAATGAGGCCTTTTGATCCATGCCTTTGAACTTTAAAATGCTCCATTTTAGAAAGCTTTCCAAAACCTTTCTGACTGGCAACAAGAATATAACTGTCTGGATCTTTGGATGTAAGAACCATAGCAACAACCTTTTGTTTTGATTCTAATTTCATACCTCTAACACCTCCGGCAATTCTTCCTTGAGGCCTTACTTTTTCAATTGAAAATCTAATTTGTTTACCTGCATCAGAAACCATTACGATATCTGGATAAACTTTAATTGCTGTTTCTTTTCCTTTAGAGTCAACAATACTGTAGTATTTTCTGCCACCATCTTTTTTTAAAATATTTGAATCTTTTTTTTCAGATTCAGGATTAATTAAATCTTTATCAATAGAATTTATGTCTACTTCGTTCAAACTATCAAGGACATAAGAAACTGCTCTATCAGGATTTTTCTTAATATCATTAAGCTTGATAATATTATTTTTATCTACTCCTTTTAAGGGCAATGCTAATACTACAGAAATAATTTCATCGTCATTCTTTAATTTAAACGAATGTAATCCTGATTTTCTTATATTTTTAAATTTAGAAATTTCCATAGTCTTTATTTTTCCACTTTTCGTAGCCATTACGATATAGGATTCCAAAGTTTGATTAATTTCAGGAACAGTAAGTATCGCATTAACTTTTTCTCTTTGCTCAAGAGAAATTATATTGTGGACTGGAGTCCCTCGACTATTTTTACTTTGATTTGCCGGCAGATCAAATACCCTTGAAGAAAATACTCTGCCTTTATCAGTGAAGAACAATATTGTGTCATGAGTATCAGCAATCTGCATGTAAGGTGTAACGTCATCATCCTTGGTTGCTTTAAAACCTTTAACTCCTTTCCCTCCTCGATGTTGCCTTCTAAAAGTATCGCTTTTTACTCTTTTAAGATAACCGTTCCTACTCAAAGTGACGACAGATTCCTCATGAGGTTCAACATCTTCTCTATTCCATTGACCTAATTCTTCTTTATGCAGTTTAGTAAGTCTTTTATCTCCATATTTATCTTTAAGGTCATTTGTCTCGTTTTTAATAACTTCATAAACCCTAGATTTATTTGCCAATAAATCATTCAAATCTTTGATAATTTCTTTTAATTCGTTGTATTCTGATTCAATTTTTTCAGTTTCAAGTGCAGCAATTCGTCTTAATTGCATGTCAAGTATTGCTTGAGCTTGAATTTCACTTAAATCAAATCTATTTTTAAGAGCTTCTCTCGCTTCTTCAACTGGGCCAGCAGACTTAATTGTTTCAACAACTTCATCAATATTTTGAAGAGCTATTCTAAGCCCTTCCAAAATATGAATCCTGGCTTGCGCTTTTTTTAACTCGAATTCAGCTCTTTTTGTAACAATATCAACTCTAAATTCAACATAATATTTTAAAATTTGTTTTAAATTTAAGACTCTTGGAGACCCATCAACTAAAGCAACCATATTTATTGAAAATGATGATCTTAATGGAGTTAATTTATACAAATTATTTAGTACCACAAATTCACTTGCACCTCGTTTAAGCTCTACAACTAATCTAGTACCTTTTCTATCAGATTCATCTCTTACTTCTGATATACCTTCAACTTTTTTTAACTTCATAAGTTCAGCAATTCTCATTACAAGATTAGCCTTGTTCACCTGATAAGGAAGTTCATCAAAAACTAATCTAATTCTATCTTCTTGCTTATTCATAAATTCAACTTTATGGTTTGCTTGTATCATTACTCTGCCTCTACCTGTTGAATAAGCAGATTTAATACCATCTGTGCCCCATATATGAGCTCCAGTTGGAAAATCAGGTGCTTTGATATATCCCATGAGATCATCGACTGAGCATTCAGGATTATCCACCATATATACAATTGCTTCACAAACTTCTGTTAAATTATGTGGTGCCATATTAGTTGCCATGCCAACAGCAATACCCTGAACTCCATTAACTAAAAGATTTGGGAGGGTTGCAGGTAAAGTACTTGGCTCTTGTATAGATGCATCAAAATTATCATTCCAAGGAACAGTTTCTTTCTCAATATCAGAAAGCATGGTATCAGAAATAGGCCTTAATTTTGCTTCTGTATATCTCATTGCGGCAGCTGAATCACCGTCAGTTGAACCAAAATTACCTTGGCCCTCTACAAGCATGTACCTCATTGACCATGATTGAGCTAGCCTTACCATAGCTTCATAAATTGCTGAATCACCGTGAGGGTGATATTTACCCATCACTTCACCAACAAGTCTTGCGCTTTTTTTGAAGGATGAACTTGACCTCATGCCCGTGTCATACATGGCGTATAATATTCTTCTTTGAACTGGCTTTAATCCATCTCTGACATCTGGAAGCGCTCTGGATACGATTACACTCATGGCATAATCTAAGTAAGAATTAGACATTTCCTCTTCAATGCCAATTAGCCTTATATTGTCTTTTTCTGGAAGTACCATTTTAATAAATATTGTTTATCATTAAATATTAAAAATCCCCCAAATAAATATCAATAAATTTAATCTGAAATCCAACTTAAAATATTTTCAAATCTTGAGGGCATTTTATTTGATGAAAAAATTGGCCAAATAATGCCCATAATATTTCCTTTTCCTTCAAATTCTATTGCTTCAATACACCCATTATTTAAATTTATACTTGATGGTAAAAAATTATTAGGTATATTTTCTATAGGTATCTCATAATTATTAAAATAATTTGTTTTTAAAGGTCCTGCACCACCGATAATTTCAGCAAGCCTTGAGCCCAATGAGATAAAAGTAGACCCATCTCCTGAAAATGACCTATCCACCTTTTCATTAGAATTTTTTAAAGCGTTAATTAAAGAAATTAAAGCTCTCCCGACAGCCAATACTTTTATATTTTTTTTTATTGCATAATCAATAAATGGTTTTAGGTACAATGGCTCAAGTTCTCTAGAAATTAATATTCCAGTTGTTTTTAAAGATATGTCCTCTATGTGGATCAAATTTCTAAGATTAATTTCAACTTCATTATTTTTAAAAATTAATTTAATTTCGTCTATTTTTTTTGAATCATTTAATAGAAGTGTTTCCATAATTAAAAGGGTATGTTGTCTACACTAAACCATTTACTTTGGTTGTTATTTAATAATGCTCCATTATTTTTAATAACATCAAATATTTCAATTTCAGCTATCGGTTGCCTTGCTCCATCTTGATAAATCAAAGGGTAGTAACCTAAAGGATTTTCATTGAATACTAAATAATGATTTTGATCTTTATCCAGGTAATTTAATCCTAAATCTTTATCTACATTAAATGGCATTATCAATCCCATAACGCTATGGGGGCTAATTTCTTGAGTCAATGCATTTACAACAGTAAATACAGAAGAAATTAATTCATTGAAATTTTTATCTTCTAGTTTAATCCAAAAAACCTCACCTTTTTCATCAATTAAATTATAAATAGTTGTAGAATTTTCAGTACCATCATTTAAAATGTTACTTAACTTGCTTTCACAAAATACTTTTATTTGATCCTCTTTCTCCCAGCACATTACACCTACTATATTTCTAAATGAAACAACTTTTTTTTCGTTAAGATTTTTAATTGACGAAATAGAATTCCATAATTTTTGAATAGGATCATTTTTGAAAAATTTAGAAAAAAATCCAGAAGTCAATTTAGATGCCTTTTTGTTTCTCAAGGGCTAATAACCTCTTAATCCTATCTTGGACAGGAGGGTGAGTAGACATTAATTTAGAAATATCATTTCCAGAAAGTGCTGGAATAATCATAAAAGCATTTGCAGTTTTAAATTGCCTTAAATCTTGACTAGGTATACTTATTGTTGAAATTGAAATCTTTTTTAACGCTGAAGCTAATTGAATCGGCTCCCCAGTCAAACTAGCACCAGTATAATCTGCACCATATTCCCTATACCTTGTTAATGCAAGGACTAATAATTGGCCAATAAAATAAACGATCATAGTAACAATATAAAGTACAAATATTGCTCCAGCACCTCCATTATTATCTCTATTTCTTCCTATGCCACCAAAGAGCATATTCCAAAAAAACATTTGCATTAAAAAGCTTGAAAGCATAACAAAAAAGTTAGCTATAGCTAGTACCTTTACATCCCCATTTATAATATGTGCTATCTCGTGAGCAATGACGGCTTTTAATTCGCTAGGATTTAAATTTTCTCTGAGCCCTGTTGTTACAGCAACTAGAGAGTTTTTAGGATTTCGTCCGGTTGCAAAAGCATTAAGAACATTGGATTTCATGACAGCAATTTTTGGCGGATCTATACCAGCTATATGGCTTAACTCCTCAACAATTTTATAAAGTTCGACATCATCTGACCTATTAATTATTTTTGCACCTGAAGACCACAAAACCATCTTGTCAGACATAAAATACTGAATTGAGCCAAAAATTAAGACTATTGCAACAATAAAACCAAATTGTATTCCAAATGCGTTAAGAATAAGTGCAAAGAAAAAATATAGAATGCCTAATAAAAACCAAGTAAAGTACATTCTTAATACCAATTCTTTATCTCTTTTAAAATTTCTCATAGTATTATTTTAATACATTTATAAGATTCACAACTAATAAAAAAATTAAAATGATTAAATATGGAAAATTATAAAGAATATGAAAATTTTTGCGTAGAAATATCAAAAATTGCTGGAGATTATGTTTTAAATAATTTTGAAGGAAATTTTGAAATATTCTCTAAAGACAAAAAGAATAATTTAGTTACAGAAATAGATCATAATACTCAAAAAATTATAATTAAAAATATTAAAGAAAGTTATCCTCAACATATAATTGTTGGAGAGGAAGACAATATTAAGTCAATTCAAAAGACTTCAGAATATATTTGGGTAATAGATCCTATAGATGGAACAACTAACTTTGTAAATGGAATACCAAACTTCGCAATTTCTATTGCTTTACTTAAAGACTACGAACCTATTGCTGGGACAATCTGGATTCCCTGGCCAAATGATAAAAAATCATTAATTTTTTCTTCTTCAAAAAATAATGGCTCTAGTCTTGGGGATTTAAAACTGGACTTAAATAAATATAAAAATTCTAACTTAGAAGAGGGTTCGGTTTCATCATATTCTTCTTTTAGTTCATTAATAGGAAATAAAGACAGAAATATAAAGCCATGGGATAAAATTATAAAAGGTGAAAAAAGGGTAATTGGCACAGTTGCATATGAAATGGCTCTTGTTGCAAAAGGTGTAATAAAGTTTGGATTATTTGGACCAGCAAGTATTTGGGATTTTGGAGCAGGACTCTTATTGATTAAAGAGGCTGGTGGAGTTATTTATTTCTTGGACGAAAATTATAACCTGAAAGAAAAGTTTAATTCTTTTAAACCATTAATAGAAAAAAATAAATCTATTGATGAAAAAATTATTTATCAATGGACAGGGCAATTTTTAATTGGTGACTCAAGAATAATGAACCTAGAAGATTCAAAAAAATTCGTCTAACTGTTACTTAGCATGATATATTAATCTTTCATTTAGTAGGAACGAACATTGAAAATTGAATTATACGATACAACTCTCAGGGATGGGGCTCAACAGTCCGGGATATCTTTATCTCTTAAAGATAAAATAAATATAACTCTAAAGCTAGATGAATTAGGGATTGACACTATTGAAGGCGGTTATGCTGGCTCAAACCCTAAAGATGATGAATATTTTAAATTGATACAAAAAGAAAATATTAAAAATTCTAATATTAGCGCTTTCGGTTCGACAAGAAAACCAAATTCAAATATTGAAGAAGATCCTATAGTTAATGCATTATTGAGTTCTGAAGCAAAGGTTTTGGCAATAGTTGGCAAATCATCTTCTAAGCAAGTTCTTAAAGTCCTTGAAACATCTCTTGATGAAAACTTAAAAATGATTGAAGAGACTATAAATTTTTTATCAAATAGAGATAGAAGGGTTATATTTGATGCTGAACATTTTTTCGATGGATTTTATTCAAATAAAGATTATGCATTAAAAACTTTAATTACGGCTCATGAATCTGGAGCAGATACAATTACATTATGTGACACAAATGGCGGAATGATCCCTGAAAATATAGAAAAGGTTTTAACTGAAGTAAAAAAATATATTGACCCTTCTAAACTTGGAATTCATTGCCACAATGATACTGACACAGCTGTCGCATGTACTTTGGAAGCTTACAATCAAGGAATTACTCATATTCAAGGAACAATTAATGGATACGGAGAGAGATGCGGCAATACAAATCTTATTAGCTTAATAGCTAATTTGTATTTTAAAAAAGGTATTTCAGTCTTAAGCAAAGAAAAAATTAAAACATTAACTGAAGTGTCTAACTTTGTATCAGATACTGTTAACAGGACTCCATTTCCTTATGCACCTTATGTTGGAAATATGGCATTCACCCACAAAGGAGGTATGCATGCTTCTGCAGTAAATAAATATGTAGGCTCATATCAACATATGGATCCTGAGGATATTGGAAATACCTCAAATATTACTGTTTCAGAATTGGCTGGACGAAGTAATGTTATTTCAAGATTAAAAGAATTAAAGATTGATAATAAATTTAATGAAAATGACATAAAAAACCTTATAAGGATAATTAAAGAAAAAGAAAATAACGGTTTTTCTTACGAAGTTGCATCAGCATCTCTTGAATTATTATTCAAAAAAGAAAAAAAATTAATTAATAGCCCGTTCAATTTAATCGAATATGATGTAAGGCTTCAAACTTCTGAAAATAAAAATAATCAATGCTCTGCATCCATAAAATTAAGTGTTGAGGGCAATCAAATTGAAGAAAAATCAACCGGAAACGGTCCAGTAGCTGCTTTAGATAAAGCTCTAAGAGAAGCTCTATTAAAATTTTATCCCCTAGTAGACAAGGTTAAATTAACAGATTATAAGGTGAGAGTTGTTAATGAATCTGAGGCAACAGAATCGGTAGTTCGTGTTTCTATTGAGTCTGCAGATGATAAACAAGTCTGGACAACCGTTGGTGCATCCTCGAACATAATTGAAGCGAGCTGGATGGCTCTATCTGATTCCATGGAATGGTGGTTAACCAAAGAGATTATCGACTGATATATTTAGGCCCATCAAAGTCAATAAATATTTCTGATATTTCTCCATGATTATTTAAAGAAAAAGCTTTAACTATTGGCCTTGCTTTCTCAACTAAAGAAACAATTACATATATTTGGTCAAGGTATCCAGAAGTTAGAGCATTTTTTACATCTGTTTCTGATGGATAAGCTTGAGTATGAGTATGAGAATGCATAAACCCAATTATGGCTTCATCTTCATTGTCACAAATTTTTTCTGTATTCATTAATTCTATGGGATCAATAGTGTATCTATTTTGCGGAGCTTCATGAATATTTTTAAGCTTGTGAAATCTAGTTGTTGTATTACCTTTTCCCTGCAAAATTCCACAGCTTTCATTTGGATCATTGTTTAAAGCGTGAGAAATAATTTCTCCTATTATTTTTTTTGGAATATATATATTTTGAAATTTCATAATTATTTTATAAGTTTATAAATTTCATCGCCCATTTGATTTGTAGTTAAGAAATTATCATTTTCAGATAAATCCTTTGTCCTTACACCTTTTTCAATTAACGTATTTACTGCATTTTCAATTTCTTCAGCTTCCTGATCTAATCCGAATGACCATTTGAGCATCATAGAAGTACTTAATATAGAGGCTATTGGGTTCGCAATGCCTTTGCCAGCTATATCTGGTGCGGAGCCATGGATAGGTTCATATAAGGCAGGCTTAGAATTATCCTCAATAATGCCTGGTATAGATGATAAACTAGCGGATGGCAACATTCCCATAGAACCACCAATAACTGCAGCTTCATCGGATAAGATATCACCGAAAGTATTCTCGGTAACTAAAACATCGAAATCTGACGGATTAGTTATTATTTGCATAGCAGCATTATCTGCCAACATATGGATGAGTTCCACATCTGGATAATCTTTAGAAACCTCTTCAGCTATCTCTCTCCATAATCTAGAACTAGCCATGACATTCATTTTATCCAATGAATGTAGTTTTTTTTCTCTTTTTCTAGCCATTTCAAAACCCACTTTTACCACTCTTCTTACTTCATCTTCATCATATTTAAGCGTATCAACTGCATACCTTTTATTTCCCTCGACCCATCTTTTTTTAGGTTCACCAAAATATAATCCAGAGGTTAATTCTCTAATTATTATGAAATCAACATTTTCTAATATTTCTTTTTTTAAAGGGCTTGAATTTGATAGCGCAGGATAAACTTTTGCAGGCCTTATATTTGCAAACAAATCTAATTCTTTACGTAATTTCAAAATCCCATCCTCAGGCCTAACATCGCTGTTAGGGTCGTCCCATTTAGGCCCTCCAACAGAACCAAATAATACCGCTTGGCTTTCTAAGCATTTACTTAGCGCTTCTTCTGTTATTGCTGTATTGTGTTTATCAATTGAAATGCCCCCTACATCTTGATAATCAAATTCAAATTTATGACCATATTTTTTTGAAACTGCATCTAATATCTTTAAAGATTCTTCAGTAACTTCAGGTCCAATTCCATCTCCAGATAATAGGGCGATTTTAAAATTCATTAATTACCACCTTTCGATTCTATTATTTTCAAAATTATCAATATGGCTACTTGAGGTAAGTGTTCTGGCTATTTCGTCTTGACCCTTTAGTAGTGATTCTCTTCTGAATGGATCAATTTTAAAATTTGTTTCAAAATCTTTTTGATCAAAGATTATTTCATTTTCAAGATCCACATTCAGTTGATAACCTTTATTTGAAAGGGACATACCCATTAAGTAATCAACTTCATTTTTCTCTAAAATAATAGAGAGTATTCCATTCTGAAAACAATTATTCCTGAATATATCTGCAAAACTTGGAGCAATTATTACCTTAAATCCATAATCAAGTAAGGCCCATGGTGCGTGCTCCCTTGAAGACCCGGAACCAAAATTTGTTCCTGAAACAAGTATTGAAGCATTTTTAAACCTCTCTTCATTTAAAATAAATTCAGGATTTAATATTCCTGGCTCCAAATATCTCCAGTCAAAAAAAGCAAATTCACCAAAACCTGTCCTCTCAATTCTTTTTAAAAATTGCTTAGGTATTATTTGGTCAGTATCCACATTTGATCTATCCAAAGGGGCAACTAAGCCTTTATGTTTTGTAAATGCTTCCATTATTTCCAATCCCTTACATCAACAAAATGGCCTTCAATTGCTGCTGCTGCTGCCATCTCAGGACTTACAAGATGAGTTCTTCCATCTTTACCTTGCCGACCTTCAAAATTTCTATTTGATGTTGATGCACATCTTTCTTGCGGGCTCAATTTATCCGGATTCATCGCAAGGCACATTGAGCACCCTGCTTCTCTCCATTCAAAACCTGAATTAACGAAGACTTTATCTAACCCTTCTTTTTCAGCCAGCATTTTTACAATTCCAGAACCCGGCACCACCATTGCATTTACATCTCTATTAACTTTTTTACCGTCAATTAATTTTGCTGCGGCTCTAAGATCTTCAAGTCGACCATTTGTACAAGAACCAATAAAAACTCTATCAATTTTGACATCTGAAATTTTCTGACCTGCTTCTAATCCCATGTATTCTAAAGCACTCTCAGCATTAGATTTTTTCTCAGGTGTGTCATAATCGTTTGGGTCTGGAATTAAAGAATTTACACCAATAACCTGCCCTGGATTTGTGCCCCAAGAAATATGAGGCTCAAGCTCAGAACAATTTATTTCAACTTCTGTATCAAATTTTGCATCTTTTTCTGTTTTTAACTCTCTCCACATTTCAATTAGTTTTTCAAGATTTTTTCCTTTAGGTGAAAATTTTTTTCCTTGAACAAATTCAATTGTTTTTTCATCAGGAGCAATCATTCCAGCTCTTCCACCACCTTCAATAGTCATATTGCAAACTGTCATTCTTCCTTCCATAGACATATTCTCAAAAGCTTCACCTCTAAATTCGATTGCATGGCCAGTGCCACCGTCGACGCCAATTTTTCCGATAATTGAAAGTATTAGGTCTTTGGGTGTTACCCCAAAAGGAAGTTTTCCGGTTGCTTCTACAGACATAGTTTTAGGTTTCTTTTGCAGAAGAGTTTGGGTTGCCAAAACATGTTCAACTTCAGAAGTTCCGATCCCAAAAGCCAAAGCCCCAAAAGCTCCATGTGTAGAAGTATGACTATCACCACAAACTATAGTCATTCCAGGCTGTGTTAATCCTAATTCAGGGCCAATTACATGGACGATACCTTGGTTTATATTGTCAATATCATAAATAGGCACTTTAAAATCTTCACAATTTTTTCTTAAAGTTTCTATTTGCTGCATTGATATAGGGTCTTTAATATTAAATCTATCTAAAGTAGGCACATTATGGTCTATTGTTGCTACAGTTAGATCTGGTCTCCTTACTTTTCGTGAATTGATTCTTAGACTTTCAAAAGCTTGAGGGGAGGTTACTTCATGTACCAAATGCAAATCAATATATATCAGTGCAAGATCTTCATCTAATTGCTCTACCACATGAGAATTCCATATTTTTTCGAATAATGTTTTGCTCATCTTCCTGCTCCAGACCCAGGTGACTCAGAACCTTCATTCATCATTTGCATCTGCCTATTTATAGCATTTAAATATGCTTTAGCGGACGCAACTACTATATCAGAATCTGAACCAATCCCTGTAAATGTTCTTCCTTTTTTATTTTCAACTCTTATAGTTACCTCACCTAACGCATCTATGCCTTCTGTTACAGAATTTACGCTAAATTCAGTAAGTTTAGAAGTAAAACTTATTATCTTATCAATAGCTTTGCAAACTGCATCAACTGGCCCTGTTCCATTTGATTCTGTTTTTATTTTATTTCCGGCTTCGTTTATTAATTCAATTATTGCTTTTGGGTCAATTTTATTTCCACACTCTACCTGAACAGATTCAAGAGTAAGAAATTGTTTATTATTTTCAGATCTTGATTGCTCAAGAATCAGAGATTCTAAATCCATGTCAGTTACTTCTTTTTTACTGTCTGCTAAATCCTTAAATTTTATAAAAAGGGAATTTAATTGATCCTCATCGAATTCATATCCTAGATCTTTAAGTCTAGATTTCAACCCTGCCCTACCTGACAATTTTCCGAGAACAAGTGCTTCTCCTCTCCAGCCAACAGTTTCTGGCTCCATTATTTCAAAAGTGCTTTTATCTTTAAGAAATGCATCTTGATGAATTCCTGACGAATGCCTAAATGCATTCTGGCCAACTATAGCTTTATTTGCTTGCATTGGAAAACCAAAAATATTACTCACCATCCTGCTTGTTGGTCCGATTTCTGATGTATTAACTTTTGTTTGGACATTGAAATGATCTTTCCTTACTTCAAGGCCCATAATTACTTCTTCTAACGCTGCGTTTCCGGCTCTTTCCCCCAAGCCATTTATACATCCTTCAATTTGCCTTGCTCCATTTTCAACAGCTGAAAGACTATTTGAAACAGCTAAGCCTAAATCATTATGACAATGCACGCTTACAATAACTCCATCAATATTTTTAACCTTATTAATTATCAATTTTATTGATTCACCAAATTCTTTTGAAACAGAATAACCTACAGTATCAGGGATATTAATAGTTGTTGCTCCAGCATTAATGGTTTCTTCAAGAAGAGTAATGAGGAAATCCATATCTGTTCTTGTCGCATCCATAGGAGAGAACTCAACATCATCAACATATTTCTTAGCTCTAGAAACGGCTTTTACGGCCATATCAATAATTTCTTCAGGATCTTTTCTCATTTGGTGTTCCATATGTATAGCTGAACTTGAAACAAATGTATGAATCCTTGGATCGACTGCTTTTTCTAAAGCTTGTGCTGCTTTATCAATATCTTTTTCAACAACTCTAGCTAAACTTGCTACTTTACAATTTTTAACTGTCTCAGCAATCAGTCTCACAGCATTAAAATCTCCAATAGAACTCACGGCAAACCCTGCTTCAATTACATCAACGCCAAGACTTTCAAGTTGTTTGGCAATTATTAATTTCTCATCAACAGTTAATCCAGCTCCGGCAGATTGCTCGCCATCTCTTAAGGTTGTATCAAAAATTATTAATGAATCTTTTTTCATATATTATC
>CAYTXB010000005.1:0-13279 GCA_964440895.1 uncultured Dehalococcoidales bacterium | reverse complement strand
TCGCCTGCTTATCGTACAGATAATTTCATAACATAGTACGTATGTCAAGTAATTACCAACAACGTTTTATTAAAATTTTTTAAATCTAGTTTAAAAGCTCAGTAAAGCTAGCTAACACCTTACACGCAATTTACCAAATTTAAGATAAGGGTATAGGTTGTCCCGACTTATTGTCAACGATTAAATCCCCTTTTTTTTAAAAAAATTAACAAAATACATAAATTTTTAATATTTTCGAAAAAAAGACCTAAAAATTAGTGTTTTTAATCCTTAATCCAGCTTTCAACTTTAATGAATTCAGAATTAGATGCAGTTTTTCCCATTGCCTTGAGAATTTTTTGAGTTAGAGCTGTTGGGTCTGTTGCTGCATCGGAATGAGAATTTGAAAGCGCAATCATTCTTCTTAATAATGTAACCTGCTTAAGAGTATACTCATCAAGTAAATTTGCTTCGTTTCTTGTACCGCTTTTTGAAATTTCGATAGCTGGCCAAACTCTTTGCTCTGACAGCCTCCTATCGAGATGAAGCTCCATATTTCCCGTTCCTTTAAACTCTTCGTATATTAAATCATCAAGCCTGCTGCCTGTATCAACTAAACAGGTTGCGATAATTGTAAGGCTCCCATTTTCTTCAAAATTTCTAGCAGCTCCAAAAAATTGTTTTGGAGGGTATAGAGCTAATGGGTCCATTCCACCTGATAATGTTCTACCACTGCTCTGAGTATTCAAATTATGAGCTCTAGCTAAACGAGTAAGGCTATCAAGCAGAACAACAACATCTTTACCTGATTCAACTGATCTTTTAGCTTCTATTATTGCTTTTTCTGCTGTTTTGCAATGATCTTCTACTGGCTCATCAAAAGTTGAACTAAATACTTTGCCGTCAACAGACCTTTTCATGTCAGTCACTTCTTCTGGTCTCTCGCCAATAAGAGCAACAAATAATTCAACATCAGGATTATTTTTAGTGATTCCAGAAGCTATGTCTTTAAGTAAAATTGTTTTACCAGCTTTAGGTGGAGCAACAATTAATGCTCTTTGACCTTTGCCAATTGGAGAAAAAATATCTATTAGCCTAGTTGAAAAGGGTTTATTTCCTGTTTCAAGGGTAAGCCTTTCATTAGGATAAATAGGAGTTAATTTTTCAAATACTGGCCTTTGTTTCATTTGGCTAGATTCTGGGTCATATCCATTTACCATTTCAACCTTGGTAAGGCCATAATATCTTTCTTTATCTTTGGGCTGCCTTACTTGACCAGCAACTTTATCTCCTTGTCTTAGACTAAATCTTCTGACTTGAGATTGAGAGACATAAATATCATCATTGTTATCTTCTGTGTCAGGATTTCTTAAAAATCCATAACCATCATTTAAAATATCTAAAACTCCAAAACCTAATAACAAGTCTTCTTTTTGTGCGAAGTGAGCTAGTAATGGTAAAACAATATTAACTCTGTCAGATTCATCAGTGACGTCAGGAATGTCTACTTTTGCCTTCTTTGCAAATTTAATTAAATCATCAAGCGACATCTCATCGATGCCATTTTTTTTCAATAAACTATCTTCCTGTTTTGAAGGGGATAACTTATCATTAACATCTTTTTTTGATGTAGTTTTTTTTATTGAGGTTTTCTTAGTTGTTGCCAATTTTAAAAATTTGTTTTGAAGCCCTAATTTATGAAAAACAATGGTAATTATATTTAGAGCACGTCAAGGAAATATGACGTAAGAACATTATATTAAAAAAGTAATGGTATGTAAATTTATTGAATGAGCCTTATTTGATCACCCTCAACTACAGTTTCATTTACTGCAGAAACAAAACCGTAAAACAATGGGTGCGGCCTATCAGGTCTAGATAAAAATTCTGGATGAAATTGACTGCCCATCATAAATGGATGATTTGCAACTTCCATAATCTCAACTAAATTTCCATCGGGCGATGTTCCTACAGGGACCAGCCCTTCTTTTTCTAATTTTTCCTTGAACAAGTTATTTACTTCGTATCTATGTCTATGTCTTTCCGTAATTTCTTCTTTTTTATAATAATTAAAAACTTTAGATTTTTTTCTGATAATGCATGGATAATTGCCTAACCTCATACTTGCCCCAGTTTCCTTGAGTTTCATTTGTCCTGGCAAAAAATCAATAACAAGGTTTTTAGATTTTTGATCAAATTCAGATGAATTTGCATCTTTAAGGTTTAAAACGTTTCTAGCATATTCAATTACCATGATTTGCATCCCAAGGCACAAACCAAGGTAAGGTATACTCTTAGTCCTCGCATAATTTGCACATTTAACCATTCCGTCTATGCCCCTTGGACCAAAACCTCCAGGGATAACTACGCCTGATAATTTTCCTAAAACTTTATCCAAATCACTTTGTTCGATTTCATCAGACAATATCCAGTCTATTTTTAAATTCAATTCTTGATTAACTGCTGCATGCATGAGGGCTTCTTTTACTGAAAGATATGAATCTTCAAGCGAAGTATATTTACCAATGATACCAATATTTAAATTCTTCTTGTCGTCTCTAATAACATTTACCATTTTATTCCATTCTTTTAAATCAGATTTACTTTTATCAAGATTTAAAAATTCTGAAACCTTATCTCCCATACCTTGACTCTCAAGAGCAATTGGAACTGCATAAATAGTATCTAAAGTTTCTAAAGAAAAAATTCTTTCGAGCTTAACATCACAATGAAGAGATAGTTTACTTTTAATAGAATTGTCGAATTCTTCATCACTCCTACAAACCAAAAAATCTGGCTGAATGCCCATGGCCCTTAATGAATTAACGCTATGCTGCGTTGGTTTAGTTTTTACTTCACCTGTTGCTCCAAGTTTTGGCAATAAAGTTAAATGCATAAAAAGAGAATTATCCTGACCAAATTCGCTTCTAAATTGTCTAATCGCTTCAATAAATGGCTGACCTTCAATGTCCCCAACTGTGCCACCAACTTCAACTATCATTACTTCTGCAGATGTTTCCTCGGATGCTTTAAATATTTTATCCTTAATTAAATTTGTAACATGAGGAATAGTTTGAATTGTTCCGCCAAGATATTTGCCTTCTCTTTCGTTTTCTATTATTTCTCTGTAAACAGCTCCAGCAGTAAAACTTGAAAATTTGTTAAGTTCTTCGTCAATAAACCTCTCATAATGCCCAAGATCTAAATCAGTTTCTGAACCATCAGCAGTAACAAATACTTCTCCATGTTGAAATGGAGACATAGTGCCAGGATCAACATTCAGGTAAGGATCAAGCTTCATAATTGAGACATTGATTCCTTTATTTTTAAGAATTCTTCCAATAGATGCTGAAACGATTCCCTTACCAAGGGAACTAACGACTCCTCCTGTTACAAAGATATACTTTGTCAAAACTTTCCTTCTCTAATAATTAAGCTTTCCCAAACACCTACATATGCATTCTAAGAATTATAAGTATTCTCTGTCAATTGTTGATATAATATTTCAAGCAATGAATGGAAACGAAGAACAATTAAATATTGATAATTTGGCAGAGCTTGCAAAAATTAATTTAAGCAACGAAGAGTTAAAAAAATATAAAGACCAAATCAGTAATATAATTGATCATTTTTCTTCATTAAAAAAAATTGACACAGAAAATTTTAATTCAAACTATTGGGAAATCGACAGCAATAAAATTGCCGACATAGATGATTTGAGAAAAGATGAAATTATTGAATCTGTTCATTTTGAAAAAAAAGAAACATTTCAAAATGCCCCTGAAAATGAAAATGGATTTTTTAAAATTAGAAAAATTCTCGATAGGTAATAAATGGATATTGAAAAGAAACTTTCAGCAAAAGAGTGCGCTTACCTAATAAAGAGTAAGCAAATAACCGCAGTTGAACTAACAAAAAAATTTTTGGATAGATCAAAAAAACTTAATGAAAGTATAAATTCTTTGATAACAATTTGTGAAGACGAAGCAATTGAAAGAGCCATATATATAGATAAAAATTTAGACAAGTTCAAAGATAAGAAATTAGTTGGAGTGCCAATATCAATAAAGGATGCAATTAACACCAAAAATATTCTAACAACTGCTGGTTCAAAAATATTAAAAAACTTTCTTCCACCTAAAAGTGCCTTTGCAGTTAATAAATTACTAGATGAAGGTGCAATAATAACTTCTAAATCAAATTGTGATGAATTTGCGATGGGGTCATCAAATGAAACTTCTCAATATGGACCATGTAAAAATCCATGGGATATATCAAAAGTTCCTGGAGGAAGTAGCGGCGGTTCTGCAGCTTCAGTGGCATCTTCTCAAAATCTTCTAAGTATTGGCTCTGATACTGGGGGAAGTATTAGACAGCCAGCAGCTTTGTGCGGAGTAGTTGGATTGAAACCAACATATGGAACAGTAAGTAGAAATGGTCTTATTGCTTTTGGGAGTTCTCTGGATCAAATAGGCCCATTTTCAAAAAATGTTGAAGACTGTGAAATACTTTACAACTCCATAAAAGGACATGATAAAGAAGATTTAACATCTATAAAAAATTATTCAGAAGTTGAAAATACTGAAATAAAAAACTTAAAAATTGGAGTTTGCGAAGAATTAGTTGGTGATGGTATTTCTGAAGAAGTTAACTCTCATTTTAGCAATACAATTGAAGAGTTAAAAAAACTAGGGGCTAAAATTGAATATGTATCTGTTCCATACATAAAAGAATCCTTACCTGTATACTATTTAACTGCTCCATCAGAGGCTTCTTCAAATCTAAATAGGTATGATGGCATAAAGTATGGATTATCTGAAAATAGATATGATAATTCATGGGAGGTAATTAAAAATACTAGAAGCAATTTTGGCGAAGAAGTAAAAAGAAGGATTCTGCTAGGAACATTTGCGCTTTCTTCGGGTTATTATGATGAATATTATGGTAAAGCCCAAAAAGTTCGAGGAATGATAGTGAATTCATTCAAAAAAATATTTGAAGATTACAACATACTAATTTCTCCCACTTCGCCTATTACTGCTTTTGGCTTAGGTGCTATGATTGATGACCCCCTCACTATGTACCAAAATGATATCTGCACAATGCCAGCTAATATAGCCGGCATTCCAGCAATATCAATTCCTTGCGGATTATCAAATGGTCTGCCTGTTGGGTTTCAAATAATGGGTCCCCATTTTTCAGATAATAATATAATTTCTATTGCTAAAGAACTTGAAAATCATCTAGAATTAAATATATTAGAATCATTAAACCTATGAAGAAAATTTTAATCATGCTATCCCTTGTAGCTTTAACTTTGTTAAGTTGCTCAAATGAAGACGATATTTTACTCCAATCTTCAGCAGGTCCTCCTGCATTTCCTCATGTATTTATGGGCAACGCTTATGTAGATGGAAAACCCATTAAAGAAGGGGTAGTTATTTATGCTGAATTTGGTAAATCAAAATCTGAAATTGTAGAAACATTATACGGAAGGTATCTAAATGTTTTGGTTGCACCTATTAGAAAATCTGAATTAACTGAAATGGTAAATTTTTATATTGAAAATTCTGATGGAGATAAAGAAAAAGCTATTGAAAATTTTCGACTTAATAAAGTAAATGAACCATATGTAGTTAATATGAGTCTTAATTTTAAGAGATATCCATAATGTTAATTAAAGTAAATAATAAGTTTCCTACAATTGAAGAGAATACTTATATTGCCCCAACATCATCAGTTATCGGAGATGTTATGTTGAAATCATACTCAAGCATATGGTTTGGAACTGTTGTAAGAGCTGATAATGGTTCTATAAAAATTGGAGAAAGAACTAATATTCAAGATAATTCAGTTATTCACTCAGATGATAATTCGTCTATAGGTAATAATGTCACTATAGGCCATGGGGTCACTTGTCATGCCAAAACTATAATGGATAATTGCTTGCTTGGAAATGGCTCTACATTAAATGAAGGTGTAATAATTGGTGAATTTTCATTAATAGCTTCGGGGTCAATGGTTTTAGAAAACATGAAAATACCTCCAAAATCACTCGTAATGGGGAACCCGGCAAGAATAAGGGGTGAAATTAATGAAAGGCACTTGGAGTTAATAAAATTAAGTTCTTCTACATATGTTGATAAAGTAAAAATCTATCTTGAATCAGAACATTTTAGTTAATTATTAAATTATCAATTAATCTTACTCCTCCTATATTTGCAGCAACCATAATTGCTTTGCTATCTTTCCCCCCAAAAAGATCATTTACATTAATGCCTTTTTCATTAAAAACTGATAACTCCTCACTCAATATATATTCAACATCAATTAATTCAATTTTATTGTAAAAATCAGTTAGAAAATTCAAAATATTTACTGATTCATTTTCTTTAAGTTCTTGATCAATACAATTTAACCCTTTGAATATAAATGAGGCAATTTGTTTTTGACTAGTAGTTAATAAATTATTTCTGCTACTCAATGCCAGCCCATTTACATCTCTTACTGTATCAACAGGTATTATTTTAATATCGTGCAAAGGTGATAATTTTGAAAATATTAAGCAGAGCTGCTGAATATCCTTAATTCCAAAAAAAGCATAATTGGGTTTAATTAATTCAAAAAATTTATTTACTATTGTTAATACCCCGTTGAAATGCCCTGGTCTAAATTTTCCCTCAAGAATTTTTCCATGTTCGCCTGAATCAATATTCTTTATTTTTGAGTTAATAATTTCTTTTTCATTAGGAATGTAAAGTAAATCAACATTGTTTTGCTCAAATATACTTATATCGTTTTCTAAATTCTTAGGGTAACTTGAAAGGTCAGTAGTGCTATTAAATTGTAAAGGATTAACAAATAAAGAAGTGATGAGAAAATCACTATATTGCTTTGCTTTTTTCAAAAGCTTTACATGACCCTCATGAAGAGATCCCATTGTTGGAACAAATGATGTAGTAATATTCAATTTTCTACAATAATTTATAAGCTCATTTTCAGATTTAATAATCTTCATAATTTTTAAAAATCCACCTGTTTGTATGTAAGTTTACTTGGAATTACTATATCCTTAAAAAATTAAATTAAATTAAATTATATAATTATGAAATTTAAAGCACCAAGAGGAACATCAGATCATATTCCAGAAATGATTAATCATTGGAATGAGATTGAAAGAACAGCAAGAGAAACTGCAAAATCTTTTGGGTACCAAGAAATATCGACACCTGTTTTTGAACAAACTGGATTATTCAAAAGGGCTGTTGGAGAAGGAACTGATGTTGTTCAAAAAGAAATGTATAACTTCAAAGATCTTGGAGGTAATGAGTTAACTTTAAGACCAGAAGGGACTGCCCCTGTATGTAGAGCATTTATTGAACATGGAATGCATAATCTTCCATACCCAGTAAGATTATTTTATATAGAGCCAATGTTTAGGCACGAGAGACCTCAAAGTGGAAGGATGAGGCAACATCATCAATTCGGAGTAGAAATTTTTGGTGATAGTAGCCCTGAATCTGATTCAGAAATAATAATCCTAGCGTTAACTTATTTAAAAAAATTAGGACTTAAAGATCTCAAATTAAAAATAAATTCTATTGGAAATAAAGAGTCAAGAGAATTTTTTAAAAAATCATTTATGAATTATTTCATTTCAAAAAAAAATGATTTACCAGAAATTGATAAAAAAAAGTTTGATATAAATCCTATTAGAATCTTAGATTCAAAAGAAAAAGTAACAAGAAAAATGATAATTGATTCTCCTAAGCCAATTGATTTTCTTGATGATGAATCTTTAATTCACTGGAATGGGCTTCAAAAAATATTAAACTCCTCGATAAAAAAATTTGAAAATGTAACTCTTGATATTGATCACAGCCTTGTAAGAGGTCTTGATTACTACTCTAAAACAGTTTTTGAGATTGAGCCGAACGATCAAAATGAAAAATCCCAATCAAGCGTTTTATCTGGCGGTAGGTATGATAATTTAGTTTCATTTATAGGTGGCCCTGAAACCCCTGCTGCAGGTTTCGGCAGTGGCATAGAAAGAATAATGCTGTCTATGGATGATAATTCGTTAAATATAAATAACTTAACAGACTTGACTGTTATCTCATTATCAGACCAAGCCTGGATTGAATCTAACCTGTTATGCAATGAACTAAGAAACAGAAATCTTGTTATTGTAAATTCATCTAGAGATAAAAGTTTGAAATCTCAAATGAGGTATGCAAATCAAATCAAATCAAGATTTTTAATGGTTGTAGGAGATAACGAAATCGAAAATAAAAAGATTGAATTAAAGGAATTGTCTACTGGTGAAAATATAAAAATTAAACTTGATGCAGAAGAAATATTTTTGAAAATAAAATCTAATGGATAAGTCAGCACTAGATAAAATAAAAAATATTGAGCAAAGATTTTTTGAAGTTGAAAAATTGATGTCTGACCCAAAAAATGCATCTGATGTTCAGAAAATTACGAAATTAGCAAAAGAGCATAGCGAATTAAAGAAAATTGTAAATCTTTATCAGGAAATAAATAACAAATCCTACCAATTAAAAGATTTACAAATAATAATTAAAGAGGAAAATGATAGCGAATTAATTGATTTAGCTAAAGAGGATGTCTTATCACTTGAAAAAGATATTGAAAGTTTAAATGAAGATTTACAAGAGCAGTTAATTCCTAAAGATGTGAGAGATAAGGCAGATGCCATTGTTGAAGTTAGGGCTGGCACTGGTGGTGATGAAGCGAGCATTTTTGCTGGTGAAATTTTCAGAATGTATCAAAGATACACTGAACTACAAAATTGGTCTTTCAAATTAGTTGACATGAATGATAATGGTTTAGGAGGGATTAAGGAGGTTACATTTGAAATTAATGGATCAGGTGTTTTTAGGAAAATGAAGCATGAAGCAGGTACACATAGAGTGCAAAGGGTGCCCTCAACTGAATCTCAAGGAAGAATCCATACTTCAGCAGTTACGGTAGCTGTTTTACCAAGACTAGAAGATATTAATATCACTATAAACCAAGAAGATATTAGAACAGATATTTTTCATTCTGGTGGCGCTGGCGGACAAAATGTTAATAAAGTTGCAACTGCAGTAAGAATTACACATAATCCATCCGGCATAGTTGTGACATGCCAAAGGGAAAGGTCTCAATCTCAAAATAGATTAATCGCAATGGATCTATTAAAAGTAAGACTTTGGGATCTTGAGTATCAAAAACAACAATTAGAACATAGTAAAAATAGAAAAGACCAGGTTGGAAGTGGTGATAGGTCAGAAAAAATTAGAACTTACAATTTTCCTCAAGGAAGAATAACTGACCACAGAATAAATGAATCAGTTTATAATTTAGATGAATTCTTAAATGGCTCAATTGATGCATTAATTGATAAATTAATAAGAAATGAACAAATAAAAAAATTATCTGAAAATGAAGATAATTGATTTTTACTTTTACGTTTTAAATGAAATAAGACTATTAACAAATAATAAAATTGAAGCTGAAGCTGAAACTGAATTAATTTTTGGCAGTAAAAAGTTTAAGAAATATTTTGGTAAATCTCTAAATAAAATTGACATATTTGCAACTTATTCTGATTTTATTTTAAAAAAAAATGTTATTTCTTATTTCAATGAAATATTAAAGAAAAGGTCTAAAGGGATTCCAATACAGTACATTTTAGACGAAGCCTGGTTTTATGGGCACGAATTCCATGTTTATAAAAACAGTATTACTAAAGCTTTAATTCCTCGCAATGAAACAGAATTAATTGTTGAAAGTTTTATAGAAGAAACAAATAATAATAAGTTTAACTCAATATATGCCTTAGATATTGGAACAGGTTCGGGCTGCATACCAATCTCAATATTATTAAATTCAAATAAAAAAATTTATTTCGATGCTATTGATCCATATTCTTTTGAAATAGCAAAGAAAAATATTTCTAGATATAAACTAAAAAGCCAAATAAGTTTGCATAAAATTGGGTTGCATGATATTTCGAATATTTTTACAAAGAAATATGACTTTATTACAGCTAATTTACCTTACATATCTGAGGATAATTTTATTAATAAATTAAGACATGAACCTAGTGAGGCTCTATATGCAGGTGATAAAGGTTTATTTTTAATAAAAAATCTTATTGAAATTCTTCCAAAATTTATAAAAAAGGATGGATTCGCTTTTATTGAGATAGATCCTGAGCAATCTTATTTTTTTAAATCACTAAAAAATTTTAGAGTTGAAATAAAAAAAGACTATAATAATTTTGAAAGATTAGTAATACTTAGGATAATGTGACTATTATCTTTTAGTAAACTGCTGAGCTTTTCTTGCTCTTTTAAGGCCATATTTCTTACTTTCTTTGACCCTTGAGTCTCTTGTAAGAAGGCCTTTAACTTTTAGTTTCTTTCTAAAAGCAGGATCCATTTTAATTAATGCTCTAGAAATGCCTAGCGATATTGCATCAGCTTGACCAGATATTCCGCCGCCATGAGTCTTAGCAATTATAGATACGCTATCGCTTACTTCCAGAACTTCAAGGGGCCTAGTTGCTGACTTCTGCCAAATCTCAACAGGAATTGCTTCTTGTAGAGGCTTTCCATTTACAGTAACGCCACCCGGTTTATTACCACTATATAATCTAACTCTAGCAATTGCAGATTTTCTTTTTCCTGTTCCATAAAAATATTTTTGAGATGACAATATAAACTCCTATTTCTTTGTAATATTCTTTTCAAAGGGATGACCTTCATGAGAAAATACTTTCAATCTTTTCATCATAACGTCCCTTAATTTATTTTTAGGTAACATTCCTTTAACAGCACTAACAATTACATCTGAAGGATTTTTTTCCATCATTTCTTCAAACTTAATCATTTTTTCACCACCCGGATATCCAGAATGTTTAAAATATTCTTTTTGAATACTTTTATTGCCTGTAAGCTTTACGCCACTTGAATTAACAACAACAACATAATCACCAGTAGCTAAATTTGGAGTATACCCAACCTTATCTTTTCCCATGAGCTTCATGGCTATATTAGTAGCTAATCTACCTAGAATTTGATCTTTAGCATCAACTAGATGCCAATCATGATTTAAATTTTTTGAGCTTATTGAAATTTTATTAATATCTTTATTTATCATAATTAGTTAAAAATGTTATTGTATTTTATATCAGATAAGTATAAACCTTTTGAAGAAACAAGCAGATTATACTTACCTTTTGACGGGAAGTTTAAAGCTTTATTTATACTATCAAGATCTATTTTGTTTTTCATTAACAAGATAAGAGACCCAATAATTCTTCTTACTTGTTGGTATAAAAATGATTTGGCGGAAATTTTAATAATCATTTCTCTTCCAGATAAGTTATATTCAAGTGAATTAATTTCTCTAATCGTATTTGCATTTTTTGGTAGCAATCTACCAGTAAATGATAAAAAATTATGCTGACCTATGAAAATTTTCTTTGCATGTTCTAGTATTCCAAAATTTAATTTATCATCAACATGTTCATAATATTTATTTTCAATAGGAGATATTCTGTTACCCAAGATTATTTTATAAGTGTATTCTCTTTCAATTGCATCTCTTCTAACATCAAAAGTATTTTTAATATTGTCGCACTTAAAAACTCTAATATCCTTAGGTAAATAATGATTTAGAGTTTGAACCCAGGCATTAGAATCAATATTTAAGTCTGTCTTAAAATTTACAACTTGATTTGAAGCATGAACCCCAGAATCTGTTCTACTTGCAAACTCAGATAGTATTTGTTTTTTGTGTATTTTTAATAATGAATCATCAAATGACCCTTGAACTGTCCTAGAGTTAGGCTGTTTTTGGGAACCTTGAAACATTGTCCCATCATATTCTATGGCAGCTACAATGTTATTCATCTGAACCCTCATCTTGTGGTTCAACATAATTATCATCTAATATTGCTAATTCAACCATATGGGAAGAATCACCCTTTCTGATTCCTAATTTAGTGATTCTAGTAAAACCACTATCTCTCTGTTCAAATTTTTTGCCTATTACATTAAATAATTCATCAGTTATTTCGATATTATTTACAAATGCATATGCTTTCTTTCTATCGTTTAGAGAACCTTTTCTGCCTAATGTAATTAGTTTTTCAATTTTAGGTTGAACTGCCTTAGCTTTTGCCATAGTAGTTCTAATTTTGCCCCGCTTGATACATTCATTTACTAAAATTCTGTAAAGCGCTTTTCTACTTCCGGTCTTTCGTCCTAATTTATATCCAGAAACTCGATGTCTCATTTTTGGGAATTTCCTTCTTCTTCAACTTGTTTTATATAAGGCTGCAATTTTTCTTCTAATTCATCTAGTGACTTTTGGCCAAAGTTTTTTAATTTTAGCATTTCAGGGCCTATCGGAAACTCAATAATGTCTCCTACTCTATTCAACCCGCTTCTCTTTAAGCAATTGAAAGTCCTGCTTGATAAATCTAGACTCTCTACAAGAGTATTATAAACTTCAGCTGAAACACCTTTAGAATCATTAGTTTCAACAACATTAGTTACTTCTTCTAAATTCACAAATTGAAAGAATTTTTTCATAAGTAAGTCTGCGCCATTCTTAACGGCATCTGAAGGCAATATTGAACCGTCAGTCCAAATTTCAAGAGTGAGCTTTTCAATATTAGTTTCATTACCTATTCTAAGATCTTCGACAATGTAATTTACTTTTCTTACTGGACTAAATATTGAATCAACTGGCAAAAAACCAATTCCTAAACTTTCTTGGGCAAATCTGTCAGCTGGCACATATCCTACTCCATGCTCAACATTGAATTCAACAGATAATTTAGATGAATTGTTATTTAAAGTTGCCAAATATAGTTCTGGATTTACTATTTCGAAGTCTGCACTAGTCATTATATCTCCAGCAGTAATTTTGCCTTCACCTTTGACATCTAATCGCATTCTTCCTGATCTTTCAGACATAGCTTTTAACCTAATATCTTTAAGATTTAATATAAACTCAATAACACCTTCGGTCATACCATCAATTGAAGAATATTCGTGCTGAACACCATCAATTCTAACCCAAGTAATTGCTGCACCAGACAATGAGTTCAACAAGGTTCTTCTCATAGAATTGCCAATTGTATCCCCCATACCTTTTGGCAATGGGCTTGCTATAATTTCAGCAAATTTTTCATTTTCTTCATTAACTACAAATGATAGTTCAGGTAACTTTTTTTCACTCATCTGCTCTTCAAATTCAGATGTTGTAGTTACACCAA
>CAYTXB010000004.1:0-15683 GCA_964440895.1 uncultured Dehalococcoidales bacterium | reverse complement strand
TTAAGAAGTTCACTTGTATCTCTTAATTTTTTTGGATCAAGATTTTCAATGTTATTGAAAATAGTGTCATACCCATTAATTTTTGATGCACTACTGATTATTTTTTCGATAATTTCAATTGAATTATTATTGCTTGAAAGTTCTTTTCTTAAATTTTTAATTGTCTGATTTAAAAAAGTAATTTTTTCACTGATTTCTTCTGGTTTTGTATTTAATTCATTTGACAATTTTTTGACTATACTAAAACTTTTTTTTGCATAATCTTCAGCATTTTTTCCTGTTACAGCCTCAATTCTTCTGACCCCAGAAGCGATGCTCGTTTCTGAAACTATATAAAAAGACCCTATTTCTCCTGTTCTTTCACAATGAGTTCCGCCGCATAATTCATAACTAAATTTTGAACCATTTGAAATTTCAACAGTTCTAACATCTTTACCGTATTTGTCTCCAAAAAAAGCTATTGCACCTTCTTCGATTGCTTTTGTATAAGTTGTTTCATGTTTTTTTACCTTTAAATTTGACCTTATTTTTAAATTCATTAAATCTTGTACTTCTAATATCTCTTCGTCAGTAAGCTTGCTCATGTGGGTAAAATCGAATCTAAGTCTGTCTGGGGAAACAAGTGAACCTTGTTGTTTTACATGCTTACCTAAAATCTCTCTTAAAGCAGCTTGTAATAAATGAGTGCCAGTGTGGTTTCTTTTGGAAGCATTTCTTAAGTCTGAATTAATTTGTGAATCAACAAGATCATTTATTGATATAATTCCCTCTTTTAAAATTGCTTTATGAAAAATAAAACCATCAACAATTTGTTGGGTATCTAAGATTTCTATTTTTGAATTTTGATTCTTTATAATCCCTTTGTCTCCAACCTGACCTCCTCCTTCGGGATAAAAAGGAGATTTGTCTAAAATTATATAAAATTCGTCATTAGTATCTTTAAAAGTACCTAATTCTTTATCAAAATTATTATCTATAATTGATAAAACTTTACTTTTTGAGTCTGTTTCAGAATAACCAACAAATTTTGTCTTAAGTATATTCAATTTATTTAGGAGGTTCACAACACTTTTATCTCCTCCAAAATCACTTGTTGATTTTGATAATTCTTGAAACATATTCATTTTCTCTTCAAATTTATCTTTATCAACTTTTAATTTATGTGTACTGCAATATTCTGATGTTACTTCAAATGGAAAACCTAAAGTGTCATATAAATATGAAGTTTCAAGATAAGAAACCTCTTCATTCCAATTAGTATTTATTATCTTAGTTCTCAGATCTTTATAAATATCTAAATCCTTCTTATTTAATAATCTCGATGTTTCTATGTCCTTTTCAATTAATTGACTTATAAGCCCTTGATGCCCAACTTCAGATTCCATAATTTTGTTTATAAAGTCTTTATCTTCGCTTTGGTTGCGATTATGAGATTCTATTATTTTTTGAATTCCTGCCCTATTAATTATTAACTGTTTTAATATTTTCTCACCTGAACTTAATGTTTTAGAAAAACTCTTGCATTCGTTATTTAAAACCTCAGTAATAAATTTTTCATTATCTTTTAGTTCTGGATAATAATCGCTCATTAAATTTATTACTTCTCTAGATAATTCAATTATAAATTCTTCTTTTAATTTTAATAGGAATCCGTACCTCATTGCTTTCCTAATTAGTCTTCTTAAAATATAGCCCCTTCCAACATTTTCAGGTATCACTCCATCAGCAATTAAAAATGTCGCAGATCTAGAGTGTTCAGCAAGTATAGCGATTGCCTTATCAGAACTTACCTTGTTAATTTCTTGTGGCTTACCAAATTTGAAATTAGAACTTTCTTCAATTTTATTTATAATTTTTTTAAATAAATCTGTTTGGTAGACAGTTTTCTTGCCTTGCAATATTGTTGCTACCCTTTCTAGCCCCATGCCTGTATCAATATTTTTGTTTGGAAGTTCAGTCTTTTTGCCATCAATATGATGATAAAACTGGGTAAAAACAAGATTGTACAATTCTACAAAATCTTCATGTATATTTGGTCCCCAATCAGGATCATCTTCATTAATTTTAGTATTAATTTCTTCTTTTCCTACATAATAGTGCAATTCACTGCACGGACCACAAGGTCCTTCATCTCCAGCTGGTCCCCACCAATTATCTGAATCGCCAAAAAAATATATTTTTTCTTTAGGAATCCCTAATTTTAACCAAATCTTTTCAGTTTCAGGGTCATCATTATGCACTGTGATAAAAATTTTATTTAAATCAAAATTTAACTCCTTTACCATTAGATCTAATGCTAATTTGCAGGCCTCTTCTTTAAAATAATCTCCAAATGAAAAATTTCCTAACATCTCAAATAATGTAAGATGAGTTGAATCGCCAACCTCATCAATGTCGGTTGACCTAAAGCATTTTTGTGAACTTGTTATCCTTTTATTTGGAGGCTCAGCTTCACCTGAAAAATAATTTTTGAATTGAGCCATGCCAGAATTAGTTAAAAGTAATGTCGGATCATTTGATGGAATTAATGAAGATGGAGGGTGAATTAAATGTTCATTTTTTTCAAAAAATTTAAGGAATATTTCTCTTATTTCAGCTGACGTTTTAGATTTCATTTCTTATATACTGTCTTTATCCCAAATAGTTGCATACTCACCCTGATTTCCAGTAATAATATTATATAACTCGCTGTTTTTATTTTTATTAATCAATTCTTTTTCATCTTTTATCAAATCTATTAATAAAATTGTCATTTCATTTAGCAGAGAGCCTTCAATTTCATCTGAAAATATACTTTTAAGAGCATTTTCTAATTCATTGTCATCAAAGTTAAGGACTTGACCTGAAAAGAAAAATATAGAAATATTATCCTGGTTAATATCTGAGTTTAATTCTAATTTTTGATTAACCGAATCGATTATAGTTTCTATAGTTTCGTCTCTTAAAATATTTTCTATTTTTTCTGGAACTCCATTTGGTCCTAAAAGCGATAAGTTTCCAGATCTAAGAGTTTTGCTAAATTTATTTTCAATTGAATCAAAAAATTCATCATCAAATATAAATTTAGATTTTATTGTGAATAAGTTTTTATCGTTTGACTCACTACTTAAAAATAAAATTTTTTCTAAGTTTGGAAAAACACATAAAATTATATTCGGTTCAAAGTTATTTGATTCAAAAGACATATTAAATAAGTTATTTATAATTTAGATAAATTATAGACGAGTAAAGAGAAATTTTAAATGGATGATAGATCATATAGAGATGGGTGCCCCCCATATTGCACATGTGTTGATTGCGCAAATAAACAAATTAACAAAAAACCGGATAGAAGTTTTTATTCAAAAAACTTTATTATTGCTTTTATTTTATTAATTTTTATTTTTATAATTTTCTTAATCTTTTAAATGAAATCTTTTTCTCTAAGCTCTTCCCATAATTCATTAGGGATAACTTCTTGAGAGATTTTTATATTTTCGTCAATTTCTTTTTTTGATGACATTCCTGGAACAACGTATGTTACCTTTTCGTCTTTGAGCAAAAAATTTAAAGCCGCAGATTTTAATGAAATATTATATTTGAATGTTATCTTCTCAATTTCTTTTGCTTTATTTATTAAACTTTCAGGTGCTACCTCATAATTATAGGAAACAGGTGAATTTAAATCCCTTGCAAGAATTCCACTATTAAATGGTCCCCCAATAGTTATCATTGTTTTTAATGATTGTGATTTTTCCATAAAAAACTTTGAAGAACTATTTTCTAAAAGAGTATATCTTCCAGCTAATAAAACATTATCTAGGTGAAAATTATCATAAAACCTTAATGGCATTTCCCATTGGTTTATTCCGCACCCAATATTCTTAACTATTCCTTCATCTTTCATTTTTAGCATTGCTGGAAATGCAGATTCTATTGCCTCTTTTTCCATATTTGCTTGATCAGGATCATGTAAAAGAAGAGAATCAAGGTAATCAAGGTTTAATCTTTCTAATGATTCGTAAACAGAATTTCTAATACCTTCTTCAGAGTAATCAAATATAGTTTCCACTTTGTCGTTTATTATAGAATCATCAGAAGGTGGTTTTTTTGAATTTTTACTTCTTAATAATCTTCCACACTTTGAAGTAATAAAATATTCTGACCGGTTTAAATTTTTTAAAGCATTCCCATAAGATAATTCGCTTTTACCTGCCCCGTATAAAGGAGATGTGTCAAAAACTTTGATACCATTTTTATAGGCATACCCAATTAATTCGATTGAATTTTCAATTGATACATTACCAAAAATTTTTCTTGAAATCAGCTTATTATTATTTTTTGAACCTCCAAAAGTTGCACCACCTAAACCAAGTTTTTTATTTGTGTTCATAAATTGCTCAAAATATCATTGGTGCATTCAAAAGTTTTAGAATTTCCATTTAAGTCAGAGGTTAAATTTTTTCCATTTTTTAAAGTTTTAATTACTGCCTCTCTTATTTCATAAGCAGAATTATGCTCACCTAAGTGAGATAGCATCATGGCTCCAGTCAATATTTGAGCTATTGGGTTAGCAAGATTTTTTCCAGCAATATCAGGTGCACTGCCGTGAGTAGGTTCAAACATTGAAGGATTTTGTTCGTTAAATGAAATATTTCCACTTGACGCTAAACCCAATCCTCCAGTAATCATTGCTCCAATATCCGTAAGAATGTCACCAAATAAGTTGCTAGCAACAACTACATCAAAATCTTTTGGCTTTCTAATAAAATCCATACATGCTGCGTCAATGAGGAGAGAATTTGTTGTAATTTCTGGGAATTCTTTTGATACATCTTCAAAAACCCTATCCCATAAAACCATTGAATACCCTTGTGCATTAGATTTAGTTATTGAGGTTAATTTTTTATCTCTGTTTTTTGCCAATTCAAAAGCATATCTTATAATTCTTTCTGTGCCTTTTCTTGTAAATACAGCTGTTTGTAAAGCTATTTCATCTTCAGTGCCCTGATATTGAAATCCGCCAATATTTGCATATTCGCCTTCTGTATTTTCTCTTACAACTATAATATCAATATCTCCTTCATCAACATTCTTAAGTGGAGAATCAACGCCTGGGAAAAGAACTGATGGTCTTATGCATACATATTGGTCAAATTTTCTTCTTATAGGTAATAATAATCCATTTAAAGTTACATGATCTTGTATTTTTGGATGTCCAATTGCTCCCAAAAAAATTGAATCACTTTTTGAAAGTAAATCTAAAGCATTTTCAGGCATCATAGTATTATTTTTGAAAAAATATTCAGAGCCCCAATCGTAAAAAGTATATTTTAAATTAAAGTTATTTTTTTCAGCTACTGCATCCAAAACTTTAATTGAAGCATCTACTACTTCTACACCAATTCCATCTCCAGGTATTACTGCAATGTCATAATTATTCATTATTTTTCCCCAATTCTTTAATGTAAAGTGAAATTGCTGACATATCTGGCTCAACAAGATCAAGTTTGTTTGTTTCGCTAAAAATATCCAGCGAAGTCTTTGTTAATGGTAATTCTAAGTTAAGCATTTTAGAAAGTTCTAAAATTATTTTTAAGTCCTTTTCTAAATTTCTTATTGGCGCGGATGAATTTTCAAATCTTTTTTTGGCAAAGTAAGGAACGTTACGTTCAACCATTTTACTGTAACCAAAACTTGTCTTTAAAACGCTTAAAGCTGATTTAACATCAATTCCAGACTCATCAGCTAATAATAATGCTTCAATTGAAGCAACAGTGTTTACAGACGTTAGAAGCTGGTTAACCAGTTTCATGGTTGTACCTGTTCCTGCACCACCCATATGAACTACTGATGACCCCATCATTTCTAAAATAGGTTTAATTTTTTCAAAAGCAACACTATCCCCTCCACACATTATTGTTAGAGAGCCGCCTTTTGCTCCTTCAGGCCCCCCGCTTATTGGCGCATCAATAAAATAAACACTTTTATCCAAAGATTTTTCCCAAATTAATTTTGATGTGTCTATATCAACTGTGCTGTGATCAACTAATACAGACTCGGATTTAGAATTTTCTAAAATTCCGTTTTTACCTAAAAAAACATCAAGAGAAGTTTTAATATCTGGCAAACAAGTAAATAAAATATCACAACTAGATGCAATTGATTTTATTGATGAGTGTTCAATAATATTACCGTCTTTTAATAAATCTATTTTTGACTTCGTTCTGGAATATACATTCAATTCCTTATTCTTTTCTAAAATATTATTTGCCATCCCCAAGCCCATATTTCCTAAACCTATAAATCCAATATTATTCATATAACCTCAATGTATACTTTTATAAGAAATATGTTATTTTAAATTATGTATTATTAACAAGATAATTTATGAAAAAATATTCTATAGAAATTTTACCTAAGCAAAAAGATAAAATTCCCAAAATCAATAATGATTACTTCGAAGATGTTTATGTAACACATATTCCTGGTTCACCACCATCTGACCTTATTGAAGCATCAAAGGATGTATTAAATAATAACCTGAATCCTGTTCCTCATATTCCAGCAAGATCTATGGAATCTGAAAGTGAATTGAATGGCTTATTATCTGACCTAAATAATATTGGAGTGAAATCTATACTGATGATTGGTGGTAGCTCAAAAGAGGTATTAGGTCCCTACTCTTCAACTTCAGAAATAATCCAAAGTGGCATTTTAAAAAATTATAGCTTTTCAAATATAAGAATTGCTGGCCATCCAGAAGGTAATCCAGATGATAGTAATTCTAAGAATACTTTGATTGAAAAGCTTAAATTATTAAATAATGATTATAAAATTTCTATAGTTACGCAATTTTCATTATCTTCCTCAATAACAAACTCTTGGATAAAAGAAACCAGAGATCATTTTGGTGATGAAATCAATAATATAGAAATAATCATTGGGATTGCTGGGCCATCAAAAATTAGCACCCTTATAAAATATGCAAAAGTATGCGGTGTAAATGCTTCAGCAAATTTTCTAAAAAAACAAGGAATGGACATTACGAAATTAATGAAACATTCGCCAAAAAAAATTATAGATGAATTAAAAAATTATGATGGCATTCATTTTTTTCCATTTGGCGGTATCAATGAATTAAATTCATGGGTTTTAGATCAAGAAAAAGGTATCAAATGAGTAGATTTACTATAATTGGGGAAAATATCCATGCAACAAGAGTTCTTAGGCTTAATGGTAAAAGAGTTGATTTGAATGATGATGGAATAGAATCGGTTATTTATTATAAAAATGGTGAAAAATTATTTATGATAATACCTGATGAAATTAAAAAAACACAACCTTATCAACAAGGCCAAGCTAAACATTTTATGATTGCTATTTGGAAAGGTATTTTTGGTAATTCAGATGAAATTGAAGATGGTGCAAAATATGTAATAAATGAAATTAAGAGACAAGAAAAATTTGGTTCGAATTTTTTAGATTTAAATGTTGATGAAATGTCTCACAAGCTTGATATTCAAATAACTGCAATGAAATGGCTGATGGAAATTTTTGAAAAACATGCAAATATTCCTCCAAGTGTTGATTCTTCTAACTCTGACATTATTGAGGCTGGCTTAAAAAAATATTCAGGAACCCAAGGTAGACCTATGATCAATTCCATTGCATTAGAAAGACTTGAAACTTTTAAACTTGCAAAAGAATATGATGCAAATGTAATTTTGACAGGTGCAAGTAAAGACGGGATGCCCAGTAACTCAGATGAAAGGGTAAATAACATTAATGAAATTATTAATCATGCAAAAAAATATGATATTGAATTTAAAGACATTCATCTTGACCCCCTAGTTTTTCCAATTTCAGTTGACAAGGAATATGGAATTCATTTTTTTGATTCGATATCTAAATTAAGAGAAATTTATGGTTCCGAAATTAATATTAGTGGAGGACTGAGTAATGTTTCTTTTGGGCTTCCAAGAAGAAAATTAGTTAATGATGTATTTGTAAATATCTGTATTAACCGAGGATTAGATAGCGGAATAATAGATCCAATTCAAATAAAAATTGATGAAATTAAAAATCTTGATGAGTCCACAAAGGATTATAAGGTTGCTGAGGATATGCTGATGGGTAAAGATGACTTTTGTATGAATTACATAACATTTTGCAGGGAAGGATAATTGATTAATATAAGAATTTTATACTGGAAAGAAATACCTGTTCAAGTTGAATTTACTTCTAAAGAAATAAAAAAATCAGCGCAACTTGATGAAAAATTTCAAATAGCTGTTGATTCAATTGCTATGAAGGACGGATCTTATGGTTCTGATGATTATTTGGACTCATGGGAATGGGTTAAAAAGGAAGAGGTTGACGATATTCTTAATGAAAAATTTATTGATGATTATGTTTCTTTATACAAATTTCCAAAAGATTTTATAAAAAAAATATCAAATGATATTGATATGGGAATTAGATTAGGAACCCCAGGTTCTATTGATGACTGGATTAAAAATTCATGAGTTTTTTAGATGAAATGAAAAAAAGAGTATTGTTAGCTGATGGTGCAACAGGAACTTTTTTACAAACAAGAGGATTAGAACCTGGCGGATGCCCAGAATTAATGAATGTAGAAAATCCTTCAGCTGTTGTTGAGATGGCTGATGGATATTTTTCTTCAGGTTCAGATTTCGTATTAACAAATACTTTTGGCGGAAGTCCTTACATGCTAAAAAAATATGGTTTTGAAGATAAAGTTGAACTTTTTAATTCAGAAGGGGCAAGGTTAGCTAAATCTGTATGTCCAAAAAATAAGTTTGTTGTGGGCTCTATTGGTCCCACTGGAGAATTTATAGAGCCATTAGGAACTGTAACAGAAAATGAAATGGCTGATGGATTCAAAAGGCAAATTAATGGATTGCTCGATGGAGGTGTTGATGCAATTATTTTTGAAACTCAAATGGCTATAGAAGAATTAGTTTTAGGAATTAAAACTTCAAAGGAAATTTCAGATATTCCTGTAATTGGAAGCATGGTTTTTGACAAAGGCCCAAAAGGTTTTTTTACTATGATGGGCGTTTCTCCAGAAAAAGCTGCAAATCAAATTTATGAGGCCGGCGCTGATGTTGTTGCAACAAATTGTGGCAATGGGTCTGAAAGAATGGTTGAATTAGCAAAAGAACTAAAGAGTTTTTCAAAATTACCTTTAATGATTGTTTCAAATGCTGGGATCCCAAAATTAAAAAATAAAAAAGTTATATATGACGAAACTCCAGAATATATGTGTGAAAATTATAAAATGTTATTAGATATTGGTGTTGCTATTTTAGGTGGTTGTTGCGGAACAACTTTTGAACATATAAATAATTTTAGTAATTTGATAAATGAAAACAAGCAATAATTTATATATAATATAGATATGAGGCCAATTGAAGTTATAAATAAATACGGAAGGTGCATAGAGTTGATTTCTATGGATCCCTATTTTCATGACGTAACCATTGGTCTTTTTTTTAAAGAGCCTGTTATGACAATTTACTCTTACAGCAATAAACCTGGATTAGAAGAAAGATTAAAAGTTATTAGAGATAGAATTGTAGATGTTTCAGGGGCAATTTCATTGGATGAACATAATCAAGCTACATTTCCTTGCTCTATGAAAGATGGATGTTGCTCCCCACCATTAAGATTTGTTCTTAAAGAAGCTGTTATGAAAGAAAGGCCAAATGATCTAAGTAATGGAATAACATGCAAAGATCTAAGGTCTGACATGATTCTGAAAATAAATCATTCAGAAATTGACGGCATTCATAAATACACTGTCACAGGCGATGGAAACTCTCCAAAACCTGAAATAAGGTACAGAGCTGTTGTAAATGGACTACTGAAATATGGTGGATTTGAAAAAATTGACAATTTTTCATTCAAATTAAAATGTAATATGAAAAACGATAAATTAATAAATTTATTATTACCTCTGGCACGTAATATTAGTGCTACTGAAGAATCCCTGGCTGCTGATGAGTTGGCAGGACAAATGACAACGCAATCTTTAGGTTTTGCAGCTAATTAAATGATAAATACAAGTTTAAATATGAATTCAAAACAGCGCGTACTAAGCGCCCTGAAGGGTGATGACGTTGATAGGCCTCCAGTTTCTAACCCAACTAGTGTTGCAACAGTTGAGTTAATGGATTATGTAGATGCGCCTTTTCCTGATGCCTGTAGAGATGCAAATTTAAATGCAAAGTTAGCCTTAACCGGGTATACAGAACTTGGTTTTGATTCAATTGCGCCATATTTTTCAATAATACAAGAATCATCTGCGCTTGGATGTGAAATGCAGTGGGAACAAAAAGATAACTGGCCTACAGTAAGAATGGGTAACCCAATTTGGAAAACTAAGAATGATATAAAAATACCTTCTGGTTTTTTAGAGCATAGGGATAATGTTGCGATTACCAGGTCAATCAATATTCTCAAAGATGAAGTCAAGAATGATGTTGCGATATTTGGAAAGACAATGGGCCCATGGACACTTGCTTATCATGTATTTGGGGTTGAGCCATTTCTTTTAAATTCAATTGACGATCCCCAAGATACTAAAGAAATGTTGAGAAGATTGATGGATATAACTATTTTATTTGGCCAAGCTCAAATTGATGCTGGTGCTGATGCTTTGGTTATACCTGATCATGCAACTGGTGATCTTGTTAGTGGCAAATATTATGATGAATTTTTATTAAACCTACACCAGGAACTCGTTGAAGAGTTGAAAGTGCCATTAATTTTACACATTTGCGGAAGAACAGTTGATAGAATGCCATCAATTGCTAAGAGCGGAATGGCCGCTTTTCATTTTGATTCAAAAAATGCACCTAAAGAAGCAATGGAAGCAGTAGGTGATGGAATTCGTTTAGTTGGAAATGTTAATAACCCAGAAACATTGTATTCAAAAACTCCAAATGAAGTTAAAGAAGAAGTTTATGAAGCACTTGACGCTGGAGTGCAGTTAATTTCTACCGAGTGTGCCATACCTCTAAAAACTAAAATTGAAAACTTGCTTGCAATACCTAGCTCAGTAAAAAGTTGGGTTAAAGAAAATTGTTAATTATTAAATTATGGAAATCTCATTTACAGGTGTTATATAATATTATTTATGATTAAGAATGAAGGCCTTAAAGAAGAATTTAAATATGTAACAGTTCCTGACGAGCAGGAACATATTGAAGGTTTGTTTGCAAGTGGTGACGACCTTATGCAAGACATTGCTTATAATTTAATTTCAGGCAACAACACAGAAGTTGGTATTTTAGTTAAAAAAGCTCTAGATGATGGTTACTCAGCTAATATTGTTCTTGATGATGGCTTGATTGCTGGGATGGCCATTGTAGGAATCAAATTTAGAGATAATGTAATCTTTGTTCCTGAAGTTTTGATATCAGCGAGAGCTATGAAAGCTGGAATGGAACACATTGAACCAATTCTATCTGCTTCTGGAGTTGAGCCCATAGGTACAATTATCATGGGTACAGTTAAAGGTGACCTTCATGATATAGGTAAAAATTTGTGTATAATGATGTTAAGAGGTGGCGGTTTCAAAGTTCATGATCTTGGTGTTGATACAAAACCAGATGATTTTATTGATGCAGTTATGGAACATGAGGCAGCTATAGTTGGAATGTCTGCCCTACTAACAACCACTATGCCTAACATGGGAACAACTATAGAAGCATTTGATGATGCAGGTATGAGAGAAGAAGTAAAAATCATGGTTGGTGGCGCCCCAGTTACTCAAGAATTTGCTGACGAAATGGGTGCTGATGCATATGGAGCTAATGCAGTAGATTGTGTCCAGAAAGCCAAAGATTTTGCAGTTTCTAAATAATAATGAGTTCAAATAATTCTTTAGATAAAGATAAAGCAGTAAAGAGTTTAGATAAATTATTTGAAATTTTTAAAGATATTTCTTTTAATGCTGATGAAGTTTTTAAAAAAAGGTGTCCTTATAAAAATGCTAAAGCAAGATGTACTGCAAAATTTGAATGCAAAAATCAACATAACATAAAAAAATTTGGTGAAAATCCTGTTTGTACTGGTTCAGACCTACTTGATTATCGTCCAGCCTGGATATCAAATAAAAAATTAACTTCCTGATAAAATTTAATCATGGAAGGTTATATATATTCTGACAATAAAAAAACAAAGTCTATAAAAGGCAAGACCCTATTTGATTTTGCAGATACATTAAATATTAGAGTTCCTACAAGTTGCAGAAGAAATGGCGAATGCCATGAGTGCATTGTTCAGGTTTCAAATGGCAATGATAATTTAGAAACTAAAGATCAAAGTGAAGATTTTCTAACTAATGACTACAGGTTAGCTTGTCAGGCAAAAATTAATATTGATACTTCCGACATAAAATTTAATGTCTTAAGAAGACAACCTAAGATACTAGAAGAATTCACTAATAATAAAATAGTATTAAATTCTAAAGTTATTATTAAAGACGATTATGTTTTTGATAAAAAAAATAATATTGTGCTTTCCGAAAAAGTTACACCAATATATGGGATTGCTGCAGATATTGGAACAACAACTGTTGCTTGCAGCCTAATTGATTTAGGCACTGGAAAAATTATTGGGATCTCATCCTTTGAAAATCCTCAAAGGTTTGGAGGTAGTGACACATTAAACAGAATCTCTTATGAAACAACAAAGTATCCTGGCGAACTTCAAGCTGTAATAATTTCAGGATTAAATTTTGAAATAGGTGAATTATGCAAAAAAAATAAAATACGCAGATCTCATATTTATGAAATGGTAATTGTTGGTAATACTACAATGAGAGATATTTTTTTTGGTATTGATGTATCTGGTGTTGGTCAAAAGCCTTATAAATCTATAACACAATTAGAACTTGAAGAAGGTAAATCTACAACAACTTCTGTATCAAATAAAGCAAAAAATCTGGGTATTAGAATTAATAAAAACGCTGATGTCATATCACCTCCATTAATTTCCTGCCACATTGGTTCAGATGTCACAGCTGATTTAATTTCAATTGATGTTGAAAATATAAAAGAAAATTTTATGCTTTTAGATGTCGGTACAAATACTGAAATTATTTTAGGAAACAAAGATAATTTGGTTGCTGCATCATGTCCTGCTGGACCTGCATTTGAAGGCGGAGAAGTAACTTATGCAATGCCTGGTTATGATGGAGCAATAGAAAAATTTTCAATTGATAAAGGAAGTCAAAAATATGACACAATAAATAATTCTGATGCTCAGGGCATTTGTGGTTCTGGATTAATCGATCTTTTAGCTTCATTAAAATCAAATTCAATAATAAATGAACTTGGTGTTTTGACTAATGGGGATAATTTTTTTGAATTAGAAAATACTAATGGAATTAAATTATCTAGGTCTGATATGAGTGCATTAGCACAAGCAAAAGCCGCAAATTATTGTGGACAATCAATCGCTATAAAAAGATCTGGTATCAATATTGATGAATTTAAACAGCTTTTTTTAAGTGGTGGTTTTGCAAATTATATAAATGTTGAAAATGCAAAGAAGATTGGTTTTTTAATTGATACTCCAAATGCAGATATTTTGAAAATTGGAAATTCAGCTTTAAATGGAGCAATTATATATTTACTTGATATTAATACCAGATTAAAGATTGAAAGTATTGTTAATTCCATCAAGCATGTAGAATTGGAAACTGATGAAAACTTTTTTGAACATTTTGTTGAAGGTTGTCAATTTAAAGAATTGAAGGTTATGTAATTATGAAAGTTGTTATATCAGATTATGTTTGGCCAAACATAGATATTGAAAGTAAATTTTTTAAAAGTAAAAATATTGAACTTGTTGTCTCTAAAAATAGAAATGACCTAAAAAAACAAATAATTGACGCTGACGGTTTATTGTTTTGCTTTGAATCAATTGATGAAAGCATCTTGAGGTCTAGTAAAAAATTAAAAATAGCGCAAAGATATGGGATTGGTGTTGATAATATAGATTTAAATGTAGCTACAGAGTTAGGTATAGTTGTTGCAAATATACCTGATTATTGTATCGATGAGGTTTCTGATCATGCTATTTCTATGATTCTTTCTTTAAACAGGCTTCTTCAAAGAGATTCTGATTTAGTAAAAAAAGGTAAATGGAACGAAATAAAGAAAGACAAAAGAGTCTACAGATTATCTCAGTCAACACTTGGCTTATTGGGTTTTGGGAGAATAGGAAAAAGGATATCAGAAAAAGCAATGTCCTTTGGAATGAATGTTATTGCTTATGATCCTTTTTTAAAACAAAGTGATGTTAGTGGAGTTAAATTACTAGATTTAAATAATGTTCTTGCTGAGAGTGATTTTATTTCCCTTCATCTTCCATTAAATGATCAGACTAACCATATTATTGATGACAAACAATTAGAATTAATGAAGCAAAATTCTATATTAATTAATGTTTCTAGAGGCGGATTAATAAATGAAAATGCGTTAATAAAATATTTATCTTCAGGTAAATTAAGAGGTGCAGGCCTTGATGTAATTGAAGGTTCTATAGAAAAATCTAATAAATTGTTTAGTTTTGATAATGTAATTATTACTCCCCATACTGCGTTTTTTTCTCAAGAATCTAGTGAGGAGCTTCAACTTCGTTCTTCTCAACAATTATATGACGTTCTAGAAGGATTCAAACCTAAATTTTTAATTAATCCAGATGTCCTTAATAATTCTAAAGTTAAGTTGAAATGAATTTAAAAGATTTTATTCGAGAGATACCTGATTATCCAAAAAAAGGCGTTTCTTTTAAAGATATAAGCCCTTTAGTTTCAAATATAAAAGCATTTAAATTTTGCCTAGATAAAATGTCTTATTTTGTTGATTCTTCAGACAAAGAAATTGAATATTTTGCATCTATAGATGCGAGAGGATTTATTTTTGGTTCAGTATTATCTGATAGGCACAGTATTCCAAATGTACTAATTAGGAAAAAAGGCAAATTGCCACCTCCTGTAATTTCCCAAAGTTACGAATTAGAATATGGAAATAGTGAAGTTGAAGTCAGTAAAATAAGCGTTCCTAATAAAAAAAATGTTTTAATTATCGACGACCTTATTGCTTCTGGGGGCTCAGCTGAAGCTACATCAAAATTACTAGAATCATCTGGCAATAATATTATTGGAATATGTGTAGCTATAAAGCTATCATATTTGAATCCAGAAAAAATTTTTAGCAAAGATATCTTTTCTGTTTGTGATTATTGATTTTTAGACTTTTCTATAAAGTCATCAATTAATCTTTTATATTCCTTAATTATAAATTCAAGATTTCTAACAGAATTGTTAAGACTTTCTTTGCTTTCATTATTTTCTGTTTTAATTTTTTTAAGTTCTAAGAGAGTTTCTTTAATTATTTCTAACATTAATCCCCTATTGTTCCTCCAAAATTATCTTGGTAAGCATCAGGATCAATTCTAGCATCAATTACATAAGTTTTATTTGATTTTAATGACATAGATAAAACTTTTTTAAAATCTTCTGGATTATCTACAGTTTCACCCTTCAACCCACAAGATTTTGCTGTTTTTGCAAAATCCACCATTGTTAAATCTAATCCATAATCCTTATAGCCTCTATACCCCTGCCTGTATTTCATAGTGCCTAATGCGCCATCATTTATTAT
>CAYTXB010000003.1:0-16347 GCA_964440895.1 uncultured Dehalococcoidales bacterium | reverse complement strand
AAGGTCATTTATTAGCTTTTCTAGTTCTTTCTATATCTCTCATTTCTTCTCTTTTCCTTATAGTCTCTCTTTTATCAAATTTCTTTTTACTTTTCCCTATGCCAATATTTATTTTTGCGCGACCTTTTTTAAAGAATATTTTTAAAGGAATTATAATTAAATTTTTTTTCTTAATCTCTAATTCCCACTTAATAATTTCCTTTTTATTAAGTAATAATTTTCTAGACCTTACTGGGTCGTAATCATATTGAAAATTAATATTACTATACTGGGCTATATGAGCATTGTGGAGCCATACTTCATTTCTCTGAATCCTGCAGAAAGCATTAGATATATCTATTTTAGACTCTCTTATTGATTTGATTTCAGAACCTTTTAAAACAATTCCTGCCTCAATAACATCTTCAAAATTATAATTGAAGTTAGCTTTTCGATTTGTAGTCATTATTTTAACTGAAAATCAAGTTGAGTAATTGCAGCCATCATTTGTAGATCGTCAGTCTCGTTAGCTTTGTTTTTAACAACTACATCAGGCTCAAGACCATTTTCTTCTATAACTCTTCCAAGCGGGGTAAACCATCTAGCAACAGTATAATAAATACCACCGTCATTACTTAATCTTCTTTGAATCCCTACGCTTCCTTTTCCAAAGGTTGTTTCGCCAATTACCACAGCTCGATCAAGGTCTTGAAGTGCTCCAGCCAATACCTCACTACCACTAGCACTAAATTCATTTACAAGAATCACCATAGGGACATCTTGATGATTTCCAAAGTCTTTAGAAAGCCAATTTTTTCGATAACCATTTCCATCAAGTTCATATAAAATTAGTTCGTTGTTTGGAATAAATTCACTAATAATATCAACTACTGACATTAGTAAACCGCCAGGATTTTCTCTTAGATCTAGGACAATTCCACTTGCGCCATCAGATTCCATTTCCTGTAAAGCAACAAGAAGCTCTGAATGTGTTTCTTTAGTAAAAGAAGTTAATTTGATGTGACCATAGTTTTCATCAGTTATCATTTTTGATGTAACACTTGGAAGCTTAATTTCACCTCTTGTGATTGTTACATCTATTAGTTCGCTCTCACCAATCCTTTGGACTGTTAATGTTACCTTAGAACCTAATTCACCTCTAATTCGATTTACTGCATCAAGAACAGTCCATCCTTCAGTATCTGAACCATCAACAAACATAATAATGTCACCAGCCTTGATTCCAGCTTCTTCCGCAGGTGAACCAGCAATCGGGGCGACTATTAAAACCCTAATACCATCTTTTGTCTGGCCAACAGTAGCACCAATTCCATAAAATTTACCTTGGAACGCAGTTTGATCAATATTAAACCTGTCAGGCGGGATATAGCCGGAATGCCTATCATTTAGTGCCTCAAACATACCATTTACAGCACCTTCAGCCAATTTGGCTTTATCCATATCATTACGACCAACGAACTCTCTAGCAAGATAGGAATAAGTTTCCCAAATAATCATTAAATCTTGATCAAGTTCACGAGGTGATGGTTGAGGCAATGCGTTTGAATCATCAACAACAGGAAAAAGTGGATTCTCAGATGTTTCTGCTGAACAAGACAATAAAAAAACAAAAACTAAAATCGAAATTAAAATATTTTTTAAATTAGTGTATTTCATATTAAACCTTTACTTTACATAACTTATATAGTGCGACATTATATATATTCTATTTATACATATACTCTATTGTTCTATTGTAGCTTGTATCTATCTGTTTTAGGATTATTTGATACAAAAGATCAATATTTGTTTTTTCTTTAGAAGAAATTGAAACTAAAGAATCAGATATTAAATTAGAAAAATTATTAATTTTTTCAACTAGAGAATCATTTCCTTCGTCTTTTAATTTATCAATTTTGTTAAAAATATAAATCATTTCTTTCTTTTCTAGGCCTAAATCATCTAATAACTGGTTCACAACTTCGATTTGTTTAGTAAAGTTGGGATTTGAACAATCTACAACATGTAATAAAAGGTCAGAAAACTGCAATTCTTCAAGAGTTGCCTTAAAAGCGTCAACAAGTACTGTCGGAAGCTTGTCAACGAACCCAACTGTATCGCTTAATGTGCACTTTATGTTATTTTCAAAGTGAACCTTTCCAATTCTAGTGTCTAATGTTGAAAATAGCATACTTGATCTTAATGTATCTTTTTTAGTTAACAATTCAAATATTGTACTTTTTCCAGCATTTGTATACCCAACTAAAGATATATTAAAAGAATTCTTAATTCGCCTATTTCTTTGAGTGCTCCTTGAAGTTTTGACTTTTAATAAATCTTTTTTAATTTTTTTTATTGAATTCCTGACTAACCTTCTATCAGTTTCAATTTGTGTTTCTCCGGGCCCCCTTGTACCTATTCCTCCGCCTAATCTTTCTAAATGAGACCATTGCCCTGCTAGCCTTGGCAAAAGAAATTGCATTTGAGCTAAACTAACTTGCAGTCTTCCTTCTTTAGATTTTGCTCTTTCAGCAAAAATATCAAGTATCAACGCAGTTCTATCAACAATTTTAATTTTAAAAAAATCTTCAAGGTATTTTTGTTGATTTGGTGATAATTCGTCATCAACAATTATTACATCGACTTTTAATAATTTAGCTTCTTGAAGGGATTCTTTAAGCTTCCCAGAGCCTAAATAACTTCTTAGAGGTTTTTTGATATTTTGAACAACTATTCCTTGAATATCTACCTTGCTTGTGTCGCATAAATTTAATATTTCTTCTATTCTGTAATCAAGAATTTTTTTATCCTGACTAAGATTTGCAACAAGCAAAAGTGCTTTTTCAATTTTTTGCATTAAATTGAATTTACCCTTTCCATTTCGATATCCTTTTTACTCCTTCATCTACTAATTCGTCTGGAGTGGTTAAAGATAATCTTACGTATCCTTCTCCATATTCACCATAACCGGTACCAGGAGTGACTACAACATTGCATTGCTCGAGCAATAATTCAGTAAAAGATGCTGAATTGTACCCACTTGGAACTCTGCACCATAAATATAATGCAGCCTTAGGTATTACAACTTCTAACCCGATTTCTGATAGCGCATTTGCTAACTTATCTCTTCTTTTTTTATAGATTTCATTATTTAAACTTGTAAAACCTTCAATTTTTTCTAATGCCTCAATACCCATCATCTGAATTGCTTGAGGGACACCTGAATCAAGATTTGACTTAACAGTTAATAAATTCTGAACTAAATCCTTATTTCCTGCTGCAAACCCTAGTCTCCAGCCAGTCATATTAAAACTCTTCGAGAATGAGTGATATTCAATAGCAATGTCCATTGCATTATCTACTTCTAATATAGAAGGAGCTATATAATCATCAAATGTGACTTCTGCGTAACATGCGTCATGCATTATTGCTATATCGTTCTCAATTCCAAAATCTATGACATCTTTAAAAAAAGCCATGTCAGCTATACCGCCAGTAGGATTGTTTGGATAATTTATCCATAGAATTTTAGATCTTTTAGCCACAGATTCAGGTATATCATTTAAATCAGGTTTCCATCCTAGAGATTCTTTAAGTGGCATTTTATATATTTCGCCACCTGAAAAATTGCAACCAGCCGAATAAACAGGGTAACCAGGATCAGGAACAATAGATATGTCGCCTTCATCTATTAATGCCAGCGAAGCGTGACCAATGCCCTCTTTTGCGCCAATCAAGCTAATTATCTCTTTTTCAGGGTCTAAATCAACCTTGAACCTTTTTTTCATGTATTTAGCAACAGCTTCTCTGTATTCAGGCAAACCTTCAGATTCAGGATATCTGTGGTTTGCAGGATTATTAGAATGCTCAAACATCGAATCTAATACAAATTTAGGCGTTGGAATATCAGGGTCACCTATTCCAAAAGAAATAACATCAATTCCTTGTTTTTTCTTTTCAGCTATTGTTTTAGAAATGCCAACAAATAAATACGGTTCAATTGTGTCAAATCTTTTTGAAAATTTCATTATTTACTCCTTAATTTTCCATGTTCCTGTAAAAACTCTTTCGGTTGGCCCTTCAAGTAGTGATTCCTTTCCAGGCTCCCAAGTTATATTTAAAAAACCGCCAGGCACATTCACCTTGACTTTATTATTTAAAAGGCCCTTCTTAATACCAATTATCGCACATGCAGAAGTACCAGTCCCAGAAGACAAAGTTTCACCTGCGCCTCTTTCAAAAATTCTTGCTTTAATTTCATCCTTAGAAATTATATTAACAATTTCAAAGTTAATTCTATTTGGAAACAGATCATTATTTTCAACTAATGGGCCTATTTTATTTAAATCAAATTCATCAACATCTTTATTGGTTATTAAGACTGCATGAGGATTTCCAATATTTACGCAACTTATTTTTATATTATTATCGAAATTTAAAGCAAAATCATTTATATCTACATTATTTGTAAATAAATCTTTATTAACTGGAATTTCGTCTCTTAAAAATTTTGGTATACCCATTGCAATTTTTGCGGATACCATTTCACCGTCTTTAAAGGTAGGAAAAACCTCTCTAACACCACCGCCAGTTTCCACAGTTAACGAATTGCCATTAAAATCAGACAATTTATTATCGAGAACAAATTTTGAAAATAACCTTACTCCATTTCCGCTCATTTCAGCTTCAGAGCCATCCGGATTAAATATTTTAATAGCAGTATTTGCAATATCGGAGTTTTTTAAAACTACAATCCCATCGCTGTAAACACCAAAATGGGGTCTACTCATTTCTAAGGATAGCTTTCCCCAGTCCAAATCAATTCCTCTTCCATCTATTGCTATATAATCGTTTCCGGCACCATGCAGCTTCTCAAAATTTATTTTCAATTTTTTCCTTTAATATTTTCTCTGAAATATAATTTATACTATGTTTTGAAGAATCGAACCATTTAATTTCTGGATCATTTAATTTAAACCAATTATATTGATGCCTGACCAAATTCCTAGTTCTTTTTTTTATTAAATTAATTGCTTCGTCCAAATCAAGATTATTGGATAAATAGTCGTAGATTTCATTGTAACCTATACTAGAAAAAGAATTTAATTCTTTATTAAATCCTTTTTTAATTAATTCCTCAACCTCCCCTACCCAGCCATCTTCAAACATTTTTTCAATTCTTTCATCAATTGTTTTATATAGGGTCTCTCTTGGCATAGTTAATCCAATTTTAAAAAAATTACTAAAATTTTTCTTTGATTTCCTGCTTATAGTTTTGCCTTCTAGCCCCAATTCAAAAGCTCTTATAATTCTTCTTGGGTTTTTTGAATCAACTTTTTGAGCATTTTCAGGAAACTCACTTTTTAATTTTTCATACAAATGTTCAACGCCCTTTTCATTGATTTCTTTTTCTAATTTCTTTCTTAATTCCAAATTTGGCTTTATATTTGAAACATCCCAATTCTCAGTTAAAGCTTTAAGATACTGACCGCTCCCACCAACTAAAATCGGAACTTTTTTATCACTTACTATTTGACTGATAATCTTATTAGCGTCTTTCAAAAACTCTGCTAACGAATAATCTTGGTCAGGTTCTAAAAAATCTAAAAGGTTATGCTTAACTAATTTTAAATTTTTTTTGCTTGGTTTACCTGTCCCTATTGATAAATATTTATAAAAAATACTAGTGTCACAATTAATAATCTCAGAATCAAAATATTGAGAAAGTTTCAAAGACAATTGGGTTTTGCCGGTTGCAGTAGGCCCTAATATTACAAGGCTATTAATTTGCATCAATAATATTCAACATTTCTTCTACAGAATTTTTATTTAAAGAAGCAGACCCCACAAGAACACCATTAATGCCAGGCGAAGATAAATATTCTAAGACATTATCCTTATTTACGCTTCCTCCATATATAAATATAGTATTATCGCCAACTATAGATTTTACTAAACTTGATATTTCAAGTACCTTGTCTAAACTGCAGTTAGTTCCAGTGCCTATCGACCAAATAGGTTCATAAGCAACAATACTTTGAGTAGTTTTTGTTGAAATGCTCTCATTTAATTGTTCTGTTAAAAATTCCAAGTATTTATTTTTATTCCTAAGATCAGAATTTTCCCCAATACAAATAATAGGCTTAAGGTCATTTTCTAATGAAAGTTTTCTCTTATCATCAATATTTTTATTACTTTCATATAAATTTATCCTTCTTTCTGAATGACCTAAAATTACGTACTCGGCATAATCTGAAACCATATTTGCAGATATTTCACCGGTAAAAGAACCTTTTTCGCCATGATTATGAGAAATATTTTGAGCACCAAATTTTACGAGGTTAGATAATATTTGATAGTTGAATGGGAGGCTCATATAGGATGGACAAATAATAATTTCAAAATTTTTATTTTTAAAATTTGAGATTGGTTTCAATATATTATTTGAAAATTCAATACTTTCACTAACAGTGAAATTCATTTTCCAATTAAAAATAATGTATTTTTTATTCATCTTTAAAAAGATTTTCCATTCCTGGCAAGATACCTTTCTCTAGCATTTCTAGAAACGCTCCGCCCCCACTAGAAACATGTTCAAATAACAATTTATCACTAAATCTATTTATTGCTTCTATAGTAGAACCTCCTCCACAATAAGTTTTTAAATTCTTATTAAGCACTAAAATATCCAAAAGCCCTTTAGTGCCAATACTACAATGTTCCCATTCAAAAATACCCATGCTGCCATTCCACAATGCAATTTGCATATTGTTTAAGATCTTAGAAATAGACTTTAAAGACTTTGTTCCAATATCTAAAATCTTCCAGTTATCACTGTATTCAGCTGAACTAATTAATTTTGTTTTAGTATTTTGCGATAAGCTTTCAGAAACTAATAAATCTTCAGGGATATAAAATTTATCAATATTTTTATTATAAATATATTTTAAATCATCGCTTAATTTATTAAGTAAAAAATTTGAAATCATGCCTCCGCCAATAATAATTTTGTCTACATTATTAACTAAATTATTTAATATGCCAGATTTATCTTCAATTTTAGCTCCACCCAGAATTAGCACAGATCTAGTCTTTTTTGAATTGGATAATTCCTCAAGAATTTTATATTCTTTTTCTAGTAAAATTCCTGCATACGAATCAACTAAATAAGATATTCCATATACAGATGAATGTTTTCGATGACTTGCACCAAAAGCATCATTAACAAAGACGTCGCAAAAAGATGAAAGAATAGCATTTAAGTTATGATCGTTATTTTCTTCACCATTAAAAAATCGTATATTTTCTAAAAGGAAAAGCTTATTTGGTGAAGAAATAAAATTTGAAAATTTAAGATTTTCTTCATATTCTAAAAATTCAATTTTAGTTCCAATTTTTTTTTCTAACTCAGGGAGGACTTTTTTAGATAGGCTAAGATTACTTTCTTGACCATTTGGCCTGCCTAAATGTGAACATATGATCACCTTATTAACAAATTTAAATTTCAGTAATTTTTGTATTGTTGGGACAGAAAAATCAATTCTGCTTGAATCATTATCGGTAATGTTTAGATCACACCTTAAAAATATATTTATTGATTTTCTTTGATATTTTTCTTTAATATCAACTAAATTTTTAAGTCTCATTTTTTAAAAGACTTTTTAAATTTTCACCCATCTCAACATCAAAATTTTGGTTGTCAATTAATTTATCAATTTGGGAGGAATATTTATTTATTAAATCATTATAAAAATTAACATAATCTTGATGTTCAGAAATAGTCTCCTTTATAACATCTAAGTCAGATTCCTCTAAAACCCTTTTTAAATACAATTCACCAATTTTCCTTTTAATTGATGGGTCAGATAATTCCAATACAAAAGATATAAAAATATTTTTTTTCTTAGAAGCAAATCTATGAAAAATTTCAGGCTCTAAATTATTTTCATGTAATATTGAATTTTGTTCTTTTAACTCTACTAATAAACCTGACAATATTCCTATCTGATTTAAATTATTTAATAAATTATCATCAATATCTGCGCTATTCATAGCTAAATATGCCAGTTGTAGGCAGCAACCATAAATTGAACCAGACCTTTTTTTTATCATTTCAATTAATTGATCAATTTTAACCAAGGGTGATTCTTGATAATTTATATCCAAATTTTCGCCTTCACATAACATTAAGTATGAATTATCAAAAATCGACAATGCTTTTAAAAGATTTGAGTCAGTTAAGTTGCTATTTTTTAATAATGACAATCTTGCTAGAGCATGAAGTCCATCCCCGGTATTAATTCCTTGAGCCGGACCCCATTTCCACCAAACTGAAGGCCTCCCAAACCTATCTGTAACACCACTTTGAACATCTCCATGGACATACCATGAACTTGCAAGTATTTCTGCTGCCGCTGCAAAAGGATAAGAATTTTTTATATCACCACCAAATAAATTAGAAACACTTAAGACTAAATTAGAAAACTTTCTGTTCTTTGGGTTAAGATTTTCAATTTTATTTCCACTTTCGTCTTCCCAGCCTAATTGATATTTAATTATATTGTATAACTCAACCTCGTTAATACTTACAAGCTCAAGGAGATAATTTTCAAATTCTTTATTCATATTCATATCTATCATCTAACAATTCAGCAATTTGCTTTAATTTAACTGGACCTTTTCTTAGAAGTTTAATTTTATTTGAGGAAAATTTAATAACAGTAGAAACACTCTTTTCGTCTCCACAACTTATATTCACCACTTTTTTTATAATTTTTAAGTTTAAACTATCTTTAATAACATTAATATCTTTAGTTTCTGGTTGGCCAGATATGTTTGCACTTGTTCCAGTCAATGGCGACTTCATAAGATTCATGAGGTCAATAGCAAATTTTAATTTTGGGACCCTAAAGCCTACATAACCATCACTTTTAACCATACCTTCTAAAAAATCATAATTTGTTTTTACAACTATCGTTAATGGTCCTGGCCAAAAAGCATCTAAAATTGGCTCGAAATCAAAAAAATTAACATCGAATTTTAATAAATCATTTTTATTAGAAATTAACAGTGGCAACGGTTTTGATTTATCCCTATCTTTTAAATTAAATAGATTTTCAACAGCATTTTTATTAAATGGGTCACAAGATAGCCCATAAAAAGTATCAGTAGGCATGGCAATAATCTCACCTTTTTTCAATAGATTAAAAGAACTTTCAAGTTCATTTTTATACATTTTTGAATCTTTCATATTGAAATAAATATTTGAATATTTTTTATTTTATTTTATTTTAAAAATTATGTTTAGGAGTATAAATTTTTTTAGTTAGTACAAAGTATGATAATAAATGTAAAATCATTATTTGGATTATTTAAATTAATATATTTTATGATAGACAGATATACAACTGAACAAATGAAAAAAGTTTGGAGTGAAAAAAATACTTTTCATTTATGGTTGAAAATTGAATTGGCGACATGTGTTGCATGGAATAAGTTAAACATAATTTCTGACTCTGAATTAGCCAAGCTAAAAAAAGCAAAATTTGATCAAAATTTGTACAACAAGATTTTTAATGAAACTAAGCATGACATGATTTCATTCACCAGATCCATTAGTGAAGCATTGGGCGATGAAAGCAGATGGATTCACCATGGATTAACTTCTAATGATGTAAAAGATACTTGTCTGAGCATACAAATAACAGAATCATTAAAAATTATAAAAGAATCACTTACATCACTAAAAAATTCTCTAAAAAAGAGAAGTTTAGAATTTAAGCACACCCCATGCGTAGGCAGATCTCATGGGATACATGCAGAACCTATGACTTTTGGCTTAAAGTTAGCTCTTTGGTATCAAGAAATCCAAAGACATTTATCTAGAATAGACGAAGTATCAAAATTTTCTTCAGTTGGAATGATTTCAGGTCCTGTGGGGACTCACGCAACTGTCCCTCCACAAATTGAGGAAATTGTATGTAATGAACTTGGGCTTTCAGCCGCTCCAGTAACAAATCAAATTATTCAAAGGGATAGGCATGCTGATGTTTTACAAAGATTAGCACTAATTGCTTCAAGCTTAGAAAAGTTTTCAACTGAAATTAGATCACTACAGCGGACAGAAATTAATGAAATCCAAGAACCTTTTGGTGAGCCTGGATTTGTATCGACTGGATCTTCTTCAATGCCTCACAAAAGAAACCCAGAACTCTCAGAAAGAATTTGTGGGATAGCGAGAGTTATAAGAGGGAATTCGAATACAGCACTTGAAAATATTCCATTATGGAATGAAAGAGATATATCTCATTCTTCAGCAGAAAGAATTATTATCCCTGACTCTTTTCTGGCTACTGACTATATTATCAATACTTTTGAAAGCATAATAAATGGAATGAAAGTAAATACGCAAAATATGAAAAAAAACTTAAACTTCACTGGAGGCTTAATTTTTTCAGAAAAAATAATGCTAACTTTAGTAGAAAAAGGAATATTAAGAAAAGATGCATATGAAATGATTCAATCTTCTGCGATAGAATCTATGGATAAAGATATTGATTTCAAAAAAGTTATTAAAAATAAATCTTTAATTAGGCAAAATCTCAATCAAGATGAAATAGATTCAATGTTTGAAACTGATTATTATTTAAAGTATATTGATCAGATCTTTGAAAGACTTGATTTCAATTAATTAATGTTTAAATTTCTAAGATAATAGGATAAGAGGTTAAAAGATGAATGAAAAAAAGGCTACGACTAGACCACCTGAAAGAAGAGGGGTTCCTAAATCACAGATAAGAGCTGAGAGAAGGCAAAGAGCTGAGAGAAAAAAGAAAATAAGGCAATCGATAATAATTTCAGGTATTTCTGTTTTTGCTATTCTTGTAATAGCAAGCCTAGTGGTGCCAGGACTTATAGGTACTAGATCATCAGCTTCAACAAGAGAGCCATTACCATTTAATGCTGGTGGCCCTACAAAGGCTTTAGAAGACCAAGGAGCACAAAAAATACTTGTAGGCTCATCTCATGTTCCATATTCTACAAAACCAGCAACTTCTGGGCCTCACTGGGCTATTCGGCCAGACCAAAATGATTTAGCCAAATATGGCTCTCCAGTAAAATGGGGCAAGTATGACGAAGAAGTGCCTGATGAAGCCTTATTGCATAATTTATCTCATGGTGGCATAGGTATACATTATGACTGTGAAGCTGAATGCAAGGACTTAATTTCAAAATTAGACACCTTAAGAGCTAAAGATGACACACAGATTGTTCTTAGCCCTTACAGGGGCATGAAATCAAGAATTGCACTAACATCTTGGAGGCATGTGCAATTTTTAGATGAATTTAATGAAGATACAATCATGGAATTCATTAAGGCTTACAGAGATAGAGCGCCTGAAAGTTGGATAGGAAACTACTGGGGAGATGCTATTCAATAGTATTTTTTACGTGAGTGTTCCTTTAGTACTCGGTATTATATCTTTTAAGTCATCATTAATTTTAATTGCCCTTTTAAAAGTTTTAGAGAAAGCCTTGAAAACTGACTCAATAATATGATGTTCATTTTTGCCAGAAATAGTTTTTATGTGCAAAGCCATTTTAGTTTCAACTGCAAGGGTCTCAAAAAAGTGCCTAGCCATATCAGTAGGAAAATCTCCGATTTGATTTGAAGGTAAAATTTCTACAGAATGATAACCTCTGCCAGCAAGATCTATAGCTACCATAGAAAGTGATTCATCAAGAGGAACAGTAGAGTCCGCCATTCTCTCTATGCCTGCCCTGTCACCTAGAGCCTTATCAAAAGCTTCACCAAGAACTATAGCCGTATCTTCTACTACATGATGAGATCCTGTCTCGGTATCACCAATAACTTTAATATCAAGGTCAATTGAGGCATGCTTTGAAATTTGTTCTAACATGTGGGTAAGCATTCCAAATGGAGTAGAAATTGAACTTTTACCTTTCCCATCTAAATTTATCGATAACTGAATTTCCGTTTCTTTAGTTTTTCTTTTAATTTCAGCTTTTCTCATAAAGAATTATTAATAATATTTTTAAGTTTATTCATTTGATCTGGTTTTCCGATAGATATTCTTAAATAATTTTTTAATAAATTATCAGAAAACTTCCTTACAAAGATACCTTCTTTAGCTAAATTATTAAATACAATTTCGGCATCATTATTATTAAATTTGCATAAAATAAAATTTCCCTCAGATTTAAAAGAACTTATTTTAGTATTATTTTCAATAAATTCTTCAAGGCTTTTCTTCTCTAATAATATTTTTTCAATATTACTTATCAACTTATCCTTGTTATTTAATGTTGTTATTGCAGCAATTTCAGCAGCAAGGTTCACATTGTAGGGTTGTTTAATCTTAAAAACATTATTGATCACGTTTTTATTGGACAACATATACCCAATTCTTAATCCTGCAATGCCAGCCCATTTACTAAAAGATCTAAGGACGATGATATTTTCATATGAATCTATAAGGTGAGCTGACGATTTAGAGCAAAATTCATAATATGTTTCATCAATTATAATAATAATTCCAGTATCTAGAAGAATCTTAATCTCACTCTCAGTTAAGACATTTCCAGTGGGATTATTTGGTGATGCAATAAAAATTAATTTTGAATTATTCTTTTTAATTAGGTCAGTTGTCTGTTTTAAATTAATTGACCAATCATTATTTCTTGGAGAACTTACAACTTTCATGCCCATAGATGTAGCTAAAAATGAATACATTCCAAAAGTTGGCTGAAGGTCTACAAGCGCATCATCCTTTTTTCCATAAATTTTGAAAATTAACTCTATCATTTCATCTGCGCCCGATCCTGCAACTATGTTTTCTTCATCAACTCCGGCATATTCTGATAAATATCTTCTCAGTTCTGATTGACTAGAATCAGGATAATTATGAAATGAAATTTTAGATAAATTATTATTTATTTCTTCTATAGATCCATATGGGTTTTCATTAGCATTTAATCTTATAATTTCTTTATTGCCAAGAGAGTATTTTGACCTTAGAGTACTGTCAGATTCAACAGGTTCATAATCTTTTAAGGATTTTATATAGTCATTTACAAATTTTTCCATTATTCGCCTATAATATTCTTTTTTCTTTTAAGTGCAGACTTTGCATGACCTTCTAATTTTTCAAATTTAGCTAAATTAATTACATCATCTACAACAGATAAAACTTCTTTTTTTGATAGATTTATTATTGGCTGATATTTCAAAAAATGCCTAACATTTAATGCTGAATTAAATCTAGCTGATCCGCCAGTTGGCATTACATGGCTTGGGCCAGCTATATAATCGCCAAAAACTTCACCAGAGTCGTCTCCTAAAAAAATGCCTCCAGCATTAACAATTTTTTTATATTGGTTAATTATCTCTTCAGATAATATGCTTACATGCTCTGAAGAAATTAGATTAGCCAATTCAATAGATTGATTCATATTTTCTACAACAAACAGCAGGCCATTTAATTTAAAACTTTTAAGAATTATATCCTTTCTTGGAAGCAATTCAGCTTGTTTATAAATTTCTTTTTCAACTTTTTTAGAAAAATCTAATGAATTTGTAATCAATATTGGTGTTGCTTCAATATCGTGCTCAGCCTGGGCAATTAGGTCTGATGCACATAATTCAGCATCATTTGATTTATCTGCAATAACCAAAGTTTCAGTTGGACCATAAAGACCATCAATACCCACTTTGCCAAAGACTTGCCTTTTAGCTTCTGTTACATATTTATTACCTGGACCACAGATAAGGTCAGATCTTGGAACAGATTCTGTTCCGTAAGTGAATGCAAAAATAGAATGAGCTCCGCCCAACAAGAAAATTCTATCTGCTCCAGCTAGCTTTGCAGCAACAACAATTTCATCAGATACATTGTTGTTAATAGCTGGAGATGTCACAATCACTTCCTTGACGCCAGCTATTTTAGCGGGCACCACTGTCATAACTACAGTCGAAACAAGGGGTGCTGTACCACTGGGAACATAACATAACGCCCTTTCAACAGGAATAATATTCTCGCCCAGAGAATTATTATTACTCATCCAGCTTTTAGGCATCGAGTTTTTATGGAATTTTTTGGACCTTTTAATACTTGCATTGATTGATTTAATAAAATCTTCGCTCACATTAGAAAATGATTTATCTATAGATTTATTATCCAATTCAAATTCCATATCAAATTTATCCAATTCAGATAAATATTGTTTTAAGGCAATGTCACCATTTTTGCGTATATTTTCGCCGATTTCATTACATATTTTGTATAAAGAATCGCCTGTTTCTGTTTTTCTTAAAAAATTTTCAATAAATTTTTTTGAATCTTCGAAATTTTCTAATGTCTTCACTTTATTCCACTGCTTTTCAATTTATTAATAATTTGCGTGTAAACTTTTTTTAGGCCTGATGGAATATCACTAGATGATATTAAGCAGGCTTGTGAACTAAAAAGTGTACCGTCCTTTAAAGGTTTTAGATTATTTTCTTTCATAGTTTTTCCGGTAACAGTAATATCAGCTATTATATCTGCATAACCTATCATTGGGGCCGCTTCTAACCCCCCTGAAGCAGAAACGAAGACAATATTATTTACATCAAACTTCTCTAGGTTTCTTCTAACAAGATTTGGGTATTTGGTAGCCAATTTTAAGTTTTCAGAATTATTTTTATACTCATAGCTTATTTCAATTAAATCATAAATATTATCAACATCAATCCAGCTTTCAGGGACTGCAATAACAAGACTAGAATCACCGAAACCTATATTTTCATAAATAATTTTAGACGAAGTTGAATTTTCGCAATGCTCGAGATATCTATCAAGTCCTGTTATTCCTATATGGCCAACTCCCCTGTCAATAATTATTGGTATATCTCCAGACCTTTGAAAATATATTTCGATATGATCAAATTCTTTTATTTTTCCCACTAATTTTCTGTCACTCTCTTTAATAATTTTTATCCCACAATTATTAAAAAAATCTATAGCCCCTACCGAAAGAGACCCAGAAGAAGGTAAAAATATTTTTAATTTATCATTCATCTGTGCTTAAAATATCAGTTAATTTTGAAATATCTATTGCAAACCCAAAACAAAAAATATCTTGTTTGAATCCAAGCATTGATGGCAAGTCATCATACCTTCCGCCCCCACCAATTAATTCGTCTTTATAAATTAAATCAAAAACAACACCATTATAGTATGCAAGGTTCCTGGTTAAAGAAAAATCAACACAAATATTTTCTTCTTTGATTCCATTTACTAATAATTCGTTAATTAATACACTAAAGTGTTCTAACATTAAATTATTATTTGAGTCATTTCTAAGAGAGGCTAAATTAATGTCTAATAATTGCTTTAATTTATTAACTGAGTCAATAAACTTTGATTCAACAATCTGACTTGAAAGTTTATTAAAATACCTACTAATAATATCATTCTTAGACCTAAAGCCAATATTGCTTTCAAGCTGTGCCTTAAATTTAGTTTCTATATCTTTTTTGGTTAACTTACTTATTTTTTCATTACTTTTAATTAAATTTTGAAATTTTGCCTTTGATAATAATGCGTCCTCATACTTTTCTGAATTAATAAGCTTAAGATTTGTTAAAAAAAATTCTACCAATGAACTATTCAAATCTAATGAATACAAGAATTTTCTTACTATGCCCACATCGCCTAAATTAATTTTGAATTCATTTACATCATTCTTATTTAAACATTCAACAGAATCTAAAATTACTTCTGATTCATAACCTTCATTATCACTGGAAATATACTCAGCTCCTACTTGATAAGATTGGTGATGTGATTTTTGAGAATTTTCAAATTTAAATACTGGTCCAGAATAACAATATTTCCCATCATGGTTTTTTTTATTTTTTAAATTTGTAAATACGTGCCTCATTACTGAAGCAGTAAAGTCAGGTCTTAAACTTACTTGTTGGTTTAATGGGTCAATAAATGTGTAAGTGTTACCGGATGTGCTGCCCAGCGATTTTCTAAAAAATAAATCTGCAGACTCTATTACAGGCGTATCAAGGTTTATGTAATTAGTTCCAATAAGATAATTTAAAGAATTTATTTCTATCTCTCTTCTTAATTTTAAATCTGAAGGATCAGTATCTTTAAAATTTTTTAAAATTTTTATTTTATTATCATTCATATATTAAGGACTAACGAGAATCCTAAAAATGTTTTTTGAATTACTATTCATCTTCTCGTAACCGTCTTTAATTACATTATCTAATTTTATTGTGTCTGATACTAGGCTTGAAGGGTCTATTTTTCCTTGATTTAACAACATTACTGCAGCTTCCATATCTCCAGG
>CAYTXB010000002.1:0-24499 GCA_964440895.1 uncultured Dehalococcoidales bacterium | reverse complement strand
CTTTAATTTGTTCCATATGTATATATTACTACATAAAAATCTTTTTGGAGATTTTAGATTTTATAAGTATTTAAATTTATTTCCTAAACCTTTTAATCAAGCTAGAAGTGTCCCATCTTCCGCCACCCATGTCTTGAACTTCGCTGTAAAATTGGTCAACAATCTTTGTAACTGGTAGCTCTGAATTATTTTTTTCGGATTCTTCAATTGCGATTTTTAAATCTTTTCTCATCCAGTCAACTGCAAAGCCATAATTAAATTCATCTTCAATCATTGTTTTGTGTCTATTTTCCATCTGCCACGATTGAGCAGCGCCTTTAGAAATGACTTCAACTACATCTTCCATATCTAAACCAGCATTCATTCCAAAATTTATTGCTTCAGAAAGGCCTTGAACTAACCCGGCGATACAAATTTGATTAGTCATTTTTGCTAATTGACCAGACCCTGCTTCTCCAAGCAGTTTCATTTTTTTGCTATAACAATCAATAACATCTTCAGCTTTATCATATATAGCTTGATCCCCACCAATCATTACGGTTAATGCACCGCTTTCTGCACCAGCTTGTCCTCCTGATACAGGCGCATCAAGAGACCCAAAATTATTTTCTTTAGAGTAAGTGTGGATTTCTCTAGCAATTGTTGCAGATGCAGTTGTGTTATCAATGTAAACAGCACCTTCTTTTATAGTTTTAAAAACACCATTTTCGCCAAAAGTAACCTCTCTTAAGTCGTCATCATTTCCAACACAAGTAAAAATAAAATCTGCACCATCAGCTGCTTTTGAAGGTGTGTCAGCGCTGCTACCTCCGTATTCAGATACCCATTTTTCAGCCTTTGAAGATGTCCTGTTAAAAACTGTAACTTCATGACCTGCTTTTGAAATAAATCCAGCCATAGGGTAACCCATTACTCCTAGGCCGATAAATGCTACTTTGCTCATAATTTAATCCTTTTCACTAAAATGTATAGTATATAAAATTTTTTAAAAACTATTAATTTATTTTTTTAGTTTTTCAATTTGCTTCTCAAGTTCTTTAATTTTTTCTTTTTTTGACAATGACTTTTCTTTATTTTTTTTATTCTTGTAATACCAAAGAATTTGCCTAATTGTAATAAAAGGAATAACTACTACGTAAATAATTATTACAATAACTATAAAAATATTAAGCGCGCTCATTTAATACACCATCTTTCATAATAAATTAATTGTATGACATCATCTGTTATCTTTGAATTAGTTATTAATATATAATTTGTTTGATGGATTTATTTGAATATACAGGAAGAAAAGAATCGCTTTCATCATCCCCATTGTCTTCTAGGATGAGACCAAAAAATATTGATGAATTTGTTGGCCAAGAACATATATTAGGCAAAGGAAAGCCCTTATATAACCTTGTGCAAAATAAATTAATACCATCTATGATTTTCTGGGGACCTCCAGGCACTGGCAAAACAACATTAGCAAAAATAATTGCAGAAAAATCTGATATGAATTTTAAATCACTTTCTGCTGTATCTTCTGGTTTGTCAGATATAAGAAAAATTTCTGATGAAATTATATTTCAAAAAAGTTCATCATCCAAAAAAACTGTATTGTTTCTTGATGAAATTCATAGATTTTCAAAAAGCCAGCAAGATTCTTTATTGCCGTTAATTGAAGAGGGTATATTAATTCTCATTGGGGCAACAACTGAGCATCCAGGTTTTTCTATTATAAATCCCCTAATATCCAGGGTGAAGATTTTCAAATTTAATCCACATAATGAAAAATCAATCAACAGTATTCTTAATAAAATAGTAGAAAATAAGGCTGTTTTGCTTAATCACAGTAATATCATAATTGAAAATGATGTAATTAGTTTGTTATCGAAAGGATGTGGAGGAGATGCCAGAAAAGCTATAGACACACTTGAACTTGCAGTTATATCTTCTGAAGAATCTGATAGAAATAAATTAATAACAAAGAATTCAATTAGTGAATTATTAAAAAATAATTTTATTTATGATAAGCAAAGTGATAATCACTACAGTCATATTTCAGCATTCATTAAATCAATAAGAGGCTCTGACCCAAATGCAGCAATATATTATTTAGCTAGAATGCTAAGGAATGGGGAAGACCCATTATTTATTGCAAGACGATTAATAATTAGTGCATCAGAAGATATAGGTTTAGCGGACCCAAACGCAATGTTGATAGCTAATTCAACTTTTGAATCACTCAATAAAATAGGTATGCCAGAAGGAAGAATTCCTTTAGCAAACGCAACAATATATTTATGTCTTGCTGAAAAAAGTAATTCCTCTTATTTAGCTATTAATTCTGCCATGAAAGAAGTTGAAACTAACCCAATAAATGATATACCTAACCATTTATTAAATGCTGAAACCTCCATAGATAAGGAACTTGGCGTAGGGGAAGGTTACACATATGACCATGATTCAAAAGAAGGATTTATTAAAAAAAATAATTTTCCTAAAAAAGTGGTAAATAAAAATTTTTATAAACCAAATTCTAGAGGAATAGAGGTAAAGCTCAGGCAAAAATTTGAAAAACTCTGGTTACAAGATTAATAAACTATAAAATTCTTGTGCTAGCAGCTTCATCTTTTTTTTCTTTCCTCCTGTTGCACTGTATCCTCCCAAGGCACCATCAGATCTAATAACTCTATGGCAGGGGATGTGTATAGGAAGAGGATTTTTTCCACAAGCATTAGCAACTGCTCTTGATGAATTTGGAGACCCTATAGATAAAGCAATATCTTTATAAGACCTTGTTTGCCCTTTTGGAATTTTAAGAATTTCTTTCCAGACTTTTTTTTGAAATTCTGTACCTTTTAAATTATTGAGGTTCAAGTGCATTTATAAGGTCCCAGCAAGTCTCAAGGGCAACCCCTTCTTGACCTTCGCATAAAATAACCATATTTCCATAAATAATATAATTACCATATTTTGGAAATATTCCTGTTGCTTGCAATCCCAAACTTCCTTTATCAACACCTCCGCCGACTTGCCTTCTATCTTTACTTCCTTCTTTCCAAGTCGTCTCATCTTTTGCGATGATGGCGTCATTTCCGCTAACCTCAATTGCTAAACTTTCACCTAAATTTACTGCGTCAGAATGGCTAGAATAAAATCTGACTTCGTAGTCTTTTGATTCACTTCTTTTTATCCCCCAAAACCCAAAATAAGCTTCAGTAGCACCAGGCAATTGTTCTATATCGTATTCTCTGTTTTTCTTAAAACCCATTTCTTTTAAATCATCAAAAGTATAAATTTTTTCTGAAGATGTAATAATGTCCAGCCCCACTTCATTGCTATCTGATTCACCGCAAGAAATTAATAATGCCACAATAAATATCGAGTAAAAAATTTTTTTCATATCCTTCATTCCTTAAGTATCTATATCTCTTAAATTCCAAAAATATAAAGCTAAATTAATAAATATAATACTTATGATTGCAAATATAATCCAATGCCAATTATGAAAACCATTTATGAGTGGATCACTTCCTTTATAGAAATAAAAAAGAGAAATATATTTTATTTCTTTAAAAGAATCTATTAAAGGTTCAATAGAATAAATTATGTACGATAGAACAGCTATTGATGAAGGAATACCGTAAATTAAACTACTTTTTTTAAATCTAGTTGAAATAAATACTGTAAGGGTCCCAAAAGCATTTGATAATAAAAACAGATAGAAGCATATTGAAAAAATGTTCCAAATAACAATTTTTAGATCAAAAAAAATAGTTGAAATAATTATGGATAAAAATAAAGAATAGGCAATAATTAAATTTTTTATAATCATCGAAAATATTTTTTGAAATAAAAAACTTTTTCTAGAAATACTTGTCGACAATACTATATCAATATATTTTTTTTCTTCTTCTTTAAAAGTCGAACTAAATCCGTAATAAATTGCAAAGCCTATTGAAATTAAGGGCGCAAAAACTGTAAACATATCTGTATTTAAGATCCCCTCGACTGTTGTTAAGTTCAGCCCTCCCTCTCCCCCTATAAATGACATCAATGGTTCAGGAAGTTGAAGTTTTTCAAAGATAATTTGTATTTCATTTAGAGGCAATTCTGAAACAACATACATTATTAAGGAGCAAACAAAAAGGTATGTTAAAAAGATGTATAGAAATGTATATTTTGAATCCCTAATTGATTTAAGAAAGATGTTTCTAAGCATTTTTTAATCTGAAAAAGATCTTATTACCTTTCCGTTTCTACCTTCATTTTTTTTACCGTCTGTAACTGATATTTTTCCATTCACTATTACATTTTTCATTCCATCAGAATACTGATGAGGATTAATATAAGTTGCATTTTCTTTTAATTGATTAATTTTAAAAATATTTATATCAGCAAAATAATTTAAAGCAATTTTTCCTCTATTTTTTAGCGCAATTCTCTCTGCAGGATAAGAAGTCATTCTAAAAATTGCTTCCTCAAAGGTTACAATTTTTTTACTTGAGACAAATTGCTCGATAAATCTTGTGTTAGTGCCATAACTTCTTGGGTGGGGCTTTCCTGATGAAAGTGGCCCGCTTCCTCTGAGCGAATTACCATCTGAAGCGATACACATATACTTGTATTTAGCAATCTCGCTTACATCTTTTTCTTCCATTGAATGAAGTATGAAAGATCCTTCAGATTTTTCATAAAGTTGCATTACAGATTCTTCTGGAGTCGTGTTTTTTATTTTTGAAATTTCAGTTAAATTTAAGCCTTCAAGATTTGTATCTTCTGGGTAATCCGCAAGAACACATCCTTCAGGACCATGAAACCTATTAATAAAATTTGTTGTTTCGCTTTTGATTTTTTCTCTGATATCGGAATCTCTCATTCTCAACAGAGTTTTCTCTCTCCCACCTTCAAGGCTCCATCTTGGAAACATGCACCCACTTATTGGCGTACTTGACCAATGATAAGGATATTGGTCTCCAGCAACATCCAAACCTTCATTCCTTGCTTTTTCGATCCCTTCAATTAATTCGTAACCTCTACCCCAAAATTTTGGCCCAACGCTTTTAACATGACTAATCTGCACTCTTACATCAGATCTCCTGGCAATTTCTATTGCTTCAGCATGCGCTGGGAACAGGCCTGAAGAATCATCACTTTCGGATCGAATATGACTCGAATATAAGATATTATTTTTGCTTGCAGTTTTTGCTAATTCAATTATCTCTTCAGCGCTAGAATATGAGCCTGGTGCATACCAAAGTCCAGTTGAAAATCCCAATACTCCTTGGTCACAAGCTTTTTGAATTTCATCTTTCATTTCTTTTATTTCTTGCGGAGTAGCTTGCCTCGCTTCCATTCCCATCACATATGATCTTAAATTTCCATGTCCGATTTGTGCTGCAACATTAATCGAAGGTGTGTTAGTTTCGATTTCATTCAACCAGTCATCAAAATTATTCCAATCCATATTTTTTTTAACCCCATACCTATTTAACCTTTCTTTAAGTTGGTATTTATTATCAATGGACAATGGAGAGCAAAAACTCATTCCGCAATTACCCATTAATTCAAAAGTTACTCCTTGAACTAATTTGCTGTCTGCATCAGGATCCACAATAAAAGATAAATCGCTATGAGTATGAAGGTCTATAAATCCTGGAGTTACTTCATAACCATTTGCATCAATTATTTTAGGTGCAGTTATTTTATCATTTCCGATGTAGGAGATTTTTGAATCTCTTATCCCGATATTGCAAATTTTTGATTTTGATAAATCGCCAATATTTACATTCCCATTTAAGATTACTAAATCGTACAAAGTTAATCTCTATTCCAAAGGGCTTTTAAATCATATTTAGGTTGCCATCCTAATTGTTCTTTTGCTTTTTTATTTGAAAATTTTCCATGAGGTAGATCTGCAAAAACGAAGTAATTTTCAATTCTTGTAGGTAGCTTATCTAGGGGGATTTCTAAGGCTTTTTTTATTGCATCAGCTGAATCTTCCCACCTAATACTAAATGGTGTTAAGTCTGTCCCAACTTCTTGCGGGGGCTTGCCAACATTCCTTTCTCCGCCAAGGGTTAAGGAATCATTATAAAAATTGTAAAAAAGTAATGTTTGTAAATATATGTGAGGATTTTTTTCTGTGTATACTTTACAAATTTCTTGGCCTAAAGCTTTTGTTATGGCATAGAGATTAACACCTGGTTGAGGGGGAATTTCAGGAGTGATTTCATTGTCGTAATTTTCGTATGTAGGGCCAGCTACTTGGAAGTGAGGTCCTGTATTTATTATTCTAGGTATTTTAAATTTTTCAGCAGATAACATCATATTAAGGTTGCCTTTCATATTTACATCAAAAGCTATTTTTCTGTCAGTCCTTAAAACGGATAAATTTATAATTGCATCTACTCCTTCAGCAACGCTTAATACCTCTTCAGTATTTGATATATCTACTTTTACAAAGTTGGTATTTGTATCAATTTTTTCAAGGTCAGTTTCAATAATTTCATGACTATCTTTTAAAATTTTTGAGACCCAAGGGCCTAGCATTCCATTTGAGCCTAAAATTAATACTTTCATAATTTTTTATTCCTTGGATGGTAAAAATGATCATTTAGAGAAGCAGATAAATTCTCTATATTTTTAAGTTTATTAGTTAAGTATCTTTGATTGTCAGTATTAGTTTGTAAATGAAAAATTTCAAATTGATTTTTAAAATTTATTTTTAATATTTTTAAAATCGTTTTTATAAAATCTTCCTCTGTTGTATAGCAAGAAAATTTACTATTATTATTTAATTTATCTCCTAAAGGAAATCCAATTCTTAGTAATATTTTTTGAAATGGGAATGTTCTTCCAAATTCTTTGAATACAATTTCTGAAAGATTTATTGAAAGATTATAAAAGTTATTTTTAGGCTTTTTTTTCCAACTTTCAGTTACAGTGTAATTTTCTTCGTAATCAAATATTTCTAAAGAGCTAATCATTATTACTTTTTCAATTCCTTCTTCAACAGAAATTGAAAGAGTATTATATATATCTTGAATTTTTAAATTTAATTCTTCGGGTGTCTCGCATTCTTTGAGAGAAGAAATAATTATTAAGCAATCGTTACTTGAAAAATCTTTTGATGAAATGTTATCTACTATTTTAACAGAGTGGTTATCTAAATTTTTTAAATTTTTTTCTAATTCTTTGTTGCCTGATTTAATTAAAAGGTTCATAAGTAGTAATTAATTTGAATTACTTTCTTCTAGCTTATCAATAAATACTGTGCAATTTTCCATTGAATCTTCTTCATTGTAGCCAGGGCAAAATAAAATTAAATTATTATAAATGACGTAATTGTTATATTTGGGCGCTTTAGTGCCATTCCAAGTATTATTTCTCCCGCCCTCAAGGTGTGTTCTTTGATTTAAATTCTCTAACCACATTGAACAGTCTTTGCTAATACATGCATCATCACCAACAATATTTTCAGCAAACTTGGTACCCAAATTGACAGCATCATTGTGGCTGGAATAAAACCGTAGTTCATAATCTTCTGGGTCACCTAGTTCATTTTTCATAAATCCATAAAATGCAGATGTGGCACCAGTGAGATCTTCTACATTATATTCATTGCTTTTTTTAAAACCTGTAGATTTAAAATCACCAATGGACAATATTTTTCCTTGGTCGGATATCTTTTCCATTGGAACGAAGACCTCCTCGCTTGGTGAACAAGCGAATGCAAACAACAAAAAACTAGATATTAAAATCTTTGAAAAAAATTTCATAAATTTATTATATAAAACTCTATTACCTAAATATACAATTTTTTTATTTATTGTAAACTAAGCCCCATGGCGACAAAAAAAAATAAACCGAACATAGTTTTTATTTGGAGTGACCAACAAAGACAAGACACTATGGAATGTTACGGCAATGACTGGATAAAAACCCCGAGGCTTAACGAGCTTGCCAGCGATTCATACGTTATAGACAATGCTTATTGCACTCAACCAGTTTGTGCTCCAGCTAGGTCATCAGTTATGACCGGTCTATATCCACATGCTGCTGGACCAACTGTAAATAAAATTCCACTTAAACAAGAAGTAAAAACTATTGCAGAAATTTTAGAAGACGATGATTATCGAACTGGCCATTTGGGTAAATGGCATTTAGGGGATGATACAGTAAAACAAAGAGGTTTTGATGAATGGGTTAGTGTAGAAGATCACACTGTAAGTAGTTATTATGAAGGAGAATTGCCATATAGTGATTTGCATAATTGGTTAGTAGAAAAAGGTCACAATCCTACAGGCACAGGGCCAACAGGAAAAAAAATATTTGATGATACAGTAAGATCTTATTTACCCGAGGATAGTCAGATGGCTTCATTTCTTGCAGAAAAAGCTGAAGACTTTATTGATAGAAATAAAGAGACTCCATTCCTTCTTTATGTGAGCACATTTGAGCCTCATTCTCCTTATGGTGGCCCACTTGATGGAATGCATGACCCAAAATCAATTCCAACAGGACCAACTTTTTTAAAAAAACCCGAAAATGTAGCTGAGATTGATAGGGCAAGAGCTGAATATCATTCTTCATTTCTTAATGGGGCTGACCAAAGAAGTGATGAATATATGAATAATTATCTTGCTACAAGAGGCGAAGATTTTTCCACTAGAGAAGGATGGTTAAAGGCAAGAGCAGATTATTATGCAAACATAACTTTAGTAGACAGAATGGTAGGCAGGGTAATTGATTCATTAAAAGAAAATAATTTGTATGAAAACACTATAATTATTTTTACAAGTGATCATGGTGAGATGATGGGAGATCATGGAATGCTTGAAAAAAGAACACTATATGAAGAATCAGCAAGGGTGCCAATGTTGGTTAAACTTCAAAATCAAAAAAGTATGAAAAGAATCAAAGGTAGTTTTAGCCAGATAGACTTTGTGCCTACTCTTCTTTCCAAATTAAATCAGAAGTTGCCTAAAAATCTTCATGGGCAAGATAGGAGTTATGCTTTTGAAGACTTAGATTTCGGAGATAACGAGGTTGTTGTTGAATGGAATGGCACTGGTGAAATAAATGATAGGAATTTAGGTACTGAAAAAATTAATGAATTAAACTTAAATCCCAGAAGATCAATAATTATAAATCGCATAAAACTCAATTTAACTCTTAATGATTCTGGGGAGTTATTTGATTTAAATAGTGACCCGCATGAAGAAATAAATCTTATTGATAGTCCTGAGTACCAAGAAACAGTTAAGTCAATGAAGCAAAAATTAATTGAATGGCAAATACAAACCGATGATTATTTTAGATTTGATTAATGAGTAAATTATTCAGTGAGATAACAATTCGTGGACAAGAAATTAAAAATAAATGTTGGGTTTCCCCGATGTGTCAATATTCTTCAGAAGATGGATTTTCAAATAATTGGCATTTAGTCCATTTAGGCTCAAGAGCTGCCGGAGGTGCAGGGTTAGTAATGACTGAAGCTGCAGCAATTTCACCAGAAGGAAGAATAAGCCCAAGTGATTTAGGGATTTGGAAGGATGATCATATTGATGGATTGTCAAAGATTACAAGTTTTATAAAAGAAATGAATTCTATTCCTGCAATTCAAATAGCCCATTCTGGAAGAAAAGGTTCTACGCATAAACCTTGGGAGGAAGGTTATTCTGTTTCGGATAATGAAGGTGGCTGGCAACCAGTAGGCCCATCATCAATCCCTTTTGACAATAAATCTGTAATACCAAAAGAACTTTCAATTCAAGAAATTAAAGATTTAGAAAATAAATTCGCTGAATCTGCTTTAAGAGCTGAAAAGGCTGGGTTTAAATGCATAGAGCTTCACATGGCACACGGTTACTTAGTTCATGAATTTTTATCTCCAATTTCTAATAAAAGAGAAGACGCTTATGGAGGAAATTTAGAAAATAGAATGAAGTTTGCTTTGAATATTGTAAAAAAAGTAAGAGATGTGATTTCAGAAAATACGATACTTTTAGTTAGGATTTCTGCAACTGATTATGCTGATAATGGCTGGGATGAATATCAGTCAGTTGAACTTTCAAAGAAATTCAAGGACCTTGGCGTTGATTTAATTGATTGTTCTTCGGGAGGAAATTACTCCAAGCAGCAGATAAATGCTGAACCAAACTACCAAGTAAAGTTTTCAAAAAAAATTAGAAAAGAAGCTGACATTTTGACTGGTGCTGTGGGCCTAATAACAAAACCACTTCAAGCAGAAAAAATTCTTCAAGAAGATGAAGCTGATATTATTTTTATGGGGAGAGAATTATTAAGAAATCCTTACTGGCCTTTATATTCAATGAAAGAATTAGATGGCAATAGCCTGCCCCCAAATCAATATCTCAGATCTATTTAATATTCTGTATTTACTTCTCTTTTAGGTAATTCGGACAATATTTTTTCTCTTTCAGAATTTGTCATTGTAAACCATTTTGATATTTCTATTGGGGTCCTTTTACATCCAATGCAATACTCACCAGATTCATCATATCTACAAATATTTATGCATGGCGAGATAATGTTTTCGAAAAAATCATATGTCATTAATTTAACCCTTCGTAACAGATTCAATCAGTGCCTGAATATACCCCATTGCAAATGCTCTTCCTCTGTGGCCATAAGGAGTATCCTGGAAAGTGCTTGGCACATGGTCATCAATAAAAAAACTGTCATATCCAACTTCATGATAAATTTTCATTGCTTTGTGCATATCTACATACCCAGTATTTACATATTCTTCATGAAACTTTGGCACCTGACTTGAAACGTTTCTAAAATGCACATAAAGTATTTTCTTTCTTTCTCCAAAATATCTAATCATCTCATAAATATCGTCATTCATTTCTGCGAAAGTTCCTTGGCAAAACTCTATTGCATTGCTATCCGATGGATAAATTTCAATTAATCTTTTGTAAGCATCAAAGCTTCTCATAAGTTGTGGAATTCCACCTAAAACTGGTACTGGAGGATCGCAGGGGTGAATACCAAGCCGAATCCCTTCTTCTTCAGCAATAGGAGTAATAATTTTGATCCAGTATTCTAAATTTTGCCACATCTCTTCTTCTGTGTATTCTCTATCATGAGTTAATGGAAGATTCTTAGCTATACTATAATCAAAAGCTGTTGCTTCTGCATTGCCCCTTATATATTCTGGTTTAGTTCTCCATACTTGAGATGGCATCCAGTTGTAACCAAAAATTGGAATTCCTGCCCTTGCAATGTTTCTGATCGTGTAAATCATATTTTCAATTTGCTCATCTCTTTTAGGCCCGCCTAACATTATATGATCATAAAATCTTGTCGGGACATTCTCCAATGCACTAAGCTTCATTCCATAGCTTTCAACAGTCCTTCTTAGCCCTACTAAATCTTTAAGTTCCCATCTATTATTATGATCTAAAAGATGATTATCTTTATCACTATTTTGGTTAAGCAAAATATCAGTAGCACCATATTCCTTGGCAAATTTTAAAAATTCTGGAGAGGGTTTATGGAATTGTCCTAATCCGCATCTCATATTACTCCTTTACAAGTTTTTTTTATGATATCTCTAATGGGCTTTTTTTTGGAATTCCTGTTTTTCTAGGATACAAATCTGGAGTTTTTTTAATTTTTTTATAAACAACTATTGTCGACATATTGCTAGTCGTTGAGTAGTTAATCATCTCTCCACCCAATACTTTTGCAGAATACTCTGACCTAATAATTTCATTCGAAATATTATTACCTTTTATGCAAATAGATTTGCCATGTAATTTTAATAGTGGCAATGAAAATTCATTTAAAGTTGAAATATTTGAGACAGCTCTAGACAAGCAAATATCATAACTTTCTCGATGTTCATTTTCATGTGCAATTTCTTCAATTCTTGCACAAATTATTTTTATATCTAGCCCTAACTCATTAATAACTTTGTTAATAAAATTACATTTTTTATGATTAGAGTCAACAAGAATTAAGCTTGGCTTATCGTTAATTATTTTGAAAGGTATCCCTGGTATTCCGGCGCCAGTACCTACATCAATAACTTTTGAAGAACTCTCAAGATTTATATTTGCATAATTTAAAGAATGGATGCTTTCGTAAATTAAAGTCTTTTTAATATCTTCAATATTTTTTAAACCAGTCAAATTGAATTTTTTATTTTCGGAATAAATTAAATTTGCAAATTCATTTACCTTATTCAACTGATCTGAATTTAATAAATTTCCTAACATTTTTTTTCCTTATAAATAATTATATAATTATAACTATTATGTCAGATAATTGTTGCTCTCCTAAAAGTAATCGAGAAGATGCTAAAAATAATAATTTTATAAATAAATCATTTTCAAAAAATTTCAATGAAACGAAGTTTGCAAATTTAGATGGTGGATGGTTTTTAATGGGGTCTGAGGAAAGTTATGTTTTTCCTGGAGATGGTGAAGGGCCTGTAAGAAAAATATATGTTGATAAATTTTCAATCTCGAAATATTCAGTGACAATATCTGAATTTAAAAGATTTATTGATGACACAAATTATATAACTGATGCAGAAAGATTTGGATGGTCATTTGTTTTTTTTGAACAATTAAAAAATAATTCTTTTTCTGAATCAGTTCAAAATGCTCCATGGTGGATAAAAGTTGAAAATGCTTATTGGAATCTTCCTGATGGAGAAAATGTAGGTATTGAAAAATTTTCGGAACACCCTGTTACTCATATCTCTTGGCGGGATGCTCAAGAATATTGCAAATGGAGCGGAACAAGATTGCCAACCGAAGCAGAGTGGGAGTTTGCTGCTAGAGGTGGCCTTGATCAAAAGAAATATCCATGGGGAGATGACTTAGAGATTGATGGAGAGGTTCAATGTAATATTTTCGATGGCGAGTTTCCAAATAAAAATAATGCACCCAAAGATATGCGATTCACTACAAAAGTAGATACGTTTCATCCTAACAAATTTGGTCTTTATAATATGGTTGGCAATGTGTGGGAATGGACACAAGATTGGTTTACAAGATTTCATGACCCGGAAATTAATGTAAATCCTACAGGACCTGAAAAGGGTAATAATAAAGTAATACGTGGAGGTTCTTTTTTATGCCACGATAGTTATTGCAACAGATACAGGACATCATCAAGGACAAGTAATTCTATTGACTCTTCAACTTCAAATATGGGTTTTAGAATAGTAAAAAATTGATTAGGCTTTTAACACTTTTAATTTTGTTAAACATATCTTTATTTGGTTGCCAATCTAGCAAAGATTATGAACTAAAGGATTATGTTAATAATGAAAATCGGTTTAGTATTTTTAAATACGAAATTAATTCAATTAAAGATCTATTCCTGGAAAGATATGGCTTTAAAAGCCCTGAAAAAGAAATAGCTGAAATCAAAAAACTATTAATAAGTGAGCTTTATGAGCAAGATATGGATTATGCTTTTAATATTATTTTTCCGACCCCAGAATTTACTGTTGGAAATTCTCCAAAATTATTAGTTACTTCGCCCAGAAATAAAATTGAGAGAGAGAGCGAGTTGTTAATAAATTCGTCAATAAATTTAAAAGATGTAGAAAAAATTGAAAGTACCATAGAGGAAGAAGAAAATTTATCATCAATTATCATTGATATTGGTGGAATTGCTGCATATCCTGCAATTGTAAAAGATAGTAAGAACCCCAGACAATTGTTTTTAACTTTTAGTCATGAATGGTTACATCAGTATTTAATTTTCCATCCACTCGGAAGGTCATATTTCTCTAGTGTAAAAATGAAAGAAGTTAACGAAACTCTTGCAAATATTTTTTCTGACAAATTGTTATTTAGCTTGTGCTTGAAGGAATTTGAACTTAAGGAAGAAATTTGTTCTGTTGAAGGCAGAGTAAAAAATGAATTCGATTATTCAAATTTTATGAAAAATCTAAGGTTAGAAGTAGACAATTTATTATTTGAAAAAAAAATATTAGAAGCTGAAAAATTGATGAAAGATTCTACCTTAATTTTAAATAATAATGGTTTTAAAATTAGGAAAATAAATCAAGCTTGGTTTGCTTTTAATGGTACTTATGGAGATTCCCCATCATCTACTTCAAATGTTGATGATGAATTATTAAAATTTATCAATAATCAGGTAAGCATAAAAACAGCTATAGACGAACTAAAAAATATCAATTCTCTGAATGATTATAATAATTTAGTTAAAGATAGTGCAGACATGAAGAAATGAATGATATAATATTTATGAAATGAAAACCTCAATATCTAAATTTATAAATAGCTTTGTCTACAGGCCACCCTCTGGAGATGATAATAAGAATGAGCCTTCAATTGAAGAACTCCTAGGAAGACTTAATGTTAAGATTCCTAAAATACCAGGCCTAGGTAGCGGATCGCCTTTCTTAGGTTTAATCATAATTCTTGTTATTTTAGTTCTGTGGATTGCTTCAGGAGTTTATACAGTATCTCCCGACGAAAGAGCAGTTCTTAGGACTTTTGGCCAATATGTTTCTACTACTGATCCAGGATTAAGATGGCATTGGCCAGGACCAGTTGGTAATACTGATATTGTTGCAGTCACAAAGACAAGAAGACTTGAATTAGGTTTTAGAGGCATTGAAGAGCAAGCTGGAATAGTAAAAACAGTTCCTGCTGAAGCTAACATGATTACCGGTGATGAAAACATTGTTCAAGCTCAAGCTGTAATTCAATATAGAATAAGCGATCCTAAAGCATATCTTTTTGAAGTTGATGATCCAGGAGAAAATGATAGAGATATTAGTGAGGGTCAACCTGATGGAAAAACATTAAGAGATATAGCTGAGACTACATTGAGACAAATTGTAGGATCAAGAAATATTGATGATATTTTGACTACTGAAAAAGAAGCTGTGCAACAAGAGGTTTTAACCCAGATGAGAGAATTAAATGATTTTTATCAAACAGGAATAGATGTACAGCAAGTTCTTTTACAAAATGTTAACCCTCCTGCTGAAGTACAAGATGCCTTTGAAGACGTTGTTCGTGCTAGAGAAGATAGAGACAGAATTATTAACCTAGCTGAAGCTTATCAAGCTGATCAGTTGCCTAGAGCACAAGGTGAAGCTGCAAAAATTGTTGAAGCTGCAGAAGCATTTAAAGAAGGTAGATTGCAAATCGCAGCTGGTGAAGCTGATGGATTTGAAGAATTATTAAAGGCATATGAAAAATCTAAAGATATAACTAGAACTCGATTATATCTTGATGCTCTAAATGAAATATTGCCTAAAGTTAAAAAATATATAATTTCAGATACTTCTGCTCCATTACCTTTGCTGCAACTTGATAATAATAATTTGGGGGCCGATTAAATGAGAAAAACATTAATTCCAATAATTGTTGTTGCAGTTTTATTATTTGTTGCTCTACCTCAAGTTTTCTTTGTTATTGATGAAACAGAGTTGGCCATAGTAACCCGATTTGGAGCTTTCCAAAGGGAATATAAAGAGCCTGGATTAAAAATAAAGACTCCAATAGTAGATAACGTTACAAAATTTGATAAAAGATTATTAAGAATTGATGCATCTCCAACTAGTCTTTTGACTAAAGATAAAAAGAATCTGGTCATTGACGTTTTTGCAAGATATAAAATTGTCGACCCTTTACTTTTCTTCCAGGCTATAGGAAATGAACTTCAGGCTGAATCAAAGTTAGGAGATATTGTTAACTCTAGGCTTAGAGATGAAGTTGCTCAGGACGACCAAGAAGAAATTATTTCTGAAGTCAGAGAAGAGATTATGAATAAAGTAACAAAGGCAAGTAACTTTGTAGACATTAGTAGAAATGAAGCATTAAACCTTGAAAATGGTTTAAATAATGATTTGGTAGTTATTGATTTAGTAGCTAAAACTTTAGATGGGACATCTAGACAAGCAACTCAGCAAGAAGTTAATTTAATTATAGATAATCCAGCGCCTTCAACTTTATCCGGTTTTGAAATCAGATATAAATTACCCATTAAAGATGTTTTTGGCGCAGAAATTATAGATGTGAGAATTAAAAGAGCTGACTTCCCAGATTCAATTGAAAATTCTGTATTCTCTAGAATGCAGGCTGAAAGAGAAAGAATAGCAAGTGCATTTAGAGCTGAAGGTGCACAAAGAGACGCTGAGATTAGAGCGAATGTTGATAGGCAAGTTACGGTATTGCTTCAAACAGCTCAAGGTACTGACAGGAAATTAAGAGGTGAAGCAGAGTCAGAATCAATTGAAATACTAGCTGAAGCCTTAAATAAAAATCCAGAATTATATGCATTTCAAAGGTATTTACAAACATATGTTTTAACTCTAACTGCAGACGATACTATAGTCCTGTCTTCTGACAGCCCATTATTTAAATACCTTAAAGATCAGAGTGAAAGAGACTTTTCTAACATAGAATAATTTTTAATTAATTCTAGCTTTCTTTAAGAAACTTTTAATTTTAATTGGATCTTTTTTTCCTTCAGTTTCTACTCCTGAAGAAACATCTATTGCGAAAGGTTTAAAGTTTTTTATGAGATTAGGAATATTATCCTCATCTAGTCCGCCCGAGGTAAATACATTTGTTGTACTGATAATATTTTTTAAAGAGTTCCAGTCAAATTTTTCTCCAGTCCCTCCTAATTTTCCTTCTTTATAGGTATCAAGGATTACATAGTTATGAATCATTAAATATTGCTGTATTTTTATTATTATTTTATCTTCGCTATCTTCTGGCTTTACCCTGATCTGTTTAATTGAAGGAATAGAAGTATCGATATCTCCTTCGCCACATAATTGGATCATATCTAATTTGGAAAACTCAACAATATTTTCAGCATCAGAAAATAATTCTTTATCGAACAAGCCTACGCACTTAAACTTTTTCTTTGGATACATATTTCTTATCTTATTTACAATATATTGAGAATCGTCAGGAGAAATTAATCTTTTAGATGCTTTAATAAAATTAAAACCTAAATAATCTGCACCATTTTCAATAGATGCTTTAGCAGCTTCAATGTCTTTAATTCCGCAAATTTTTACTTGCATTTTTTAATACTTGTTAACTTATTTATATGAGCATTAATATCATTGCTTTTTAAAATTGATTCTCCTACCAAGACTCCATCAGCACCTTGTTCAGCCATTAGTTTTACATGATCGATATTTTTAATCCCGCTCTCTGAAATCAATATCTTATCTTTAGGAACTTTGGGTGCTAGATCTTCAAAAATACTTAGAGATGTTTCTAAATTATTTAAATTTCTGTTATTGATACCTATTAACTCTGCTCCATTATTTATTGCAAGGTTTAATTCTGATTCATTAAATATCTCTACAAGAGGTGTAATAGATAGTTTGTGGCATGTTTTAATTATTTCATTTAATTCCTTTTCGTCAAGAATTGAGACTATAACTAATGCTGCTGAAGCGCCATTTAATGCTCCTTCGTAAAGCTGATAAATATCAAAAATAAAATCTTTTTGTAAAACAGGTATATTTTTATTTTTACAAATTGTTGAAACATTTTTTAAATCTTCAATCGAGCCGCCAAATCTTGTTTTTTCTGTAAGAATTGATATTGCTGAAACGCCACTATTTACATAAAGATTAGTAATTTCATTGATATCAAGTTGGGGAAGTATGTCTCCTGCTGAAGCCGAAGACCTCTTAATTTCAGCAATTAAAGCGACCTCTTCTTTTTGAAAGATATCTAAAAAATTAGTTGGCTTTTCAATACTAGGAGTTTTTTCTATGAGCTCCTCTAAGGTTAAAATGCCCTTTTTTTCTTCAATTAATTTTTTTTTATCTTGGATAATTTTTTTTAGAACTGAGCCTAACTTCATAACTAATCCATTTTATTTGATATTTCTATTAATTCTAACAATTTTGATTGGGCAGCACCTGAATCAATTGAAGTTTTTGACATTTCTGATGCATCTTGGAAACTGCTTGTCTTACCTGCCGCAACTAAAGCGGCTGCAGAATTTATTATTACAGCATTTCTCCTTGAAGATATATTACTCTTTTCTAAAGGATCTGAGCCCTTGCCGGCAAATATGTCTTTAATTGTTTCAACACTTTCTTTAACACTATTTACAACCAAATTATTTAAATTTGATTCAGGTAAACCAAAATCTGAAATCCTTGTTCTTCTTCTCTTGACTTTATCTTTGTCTACTTGCCAAATATTTGTATTTCCTTCAATACTGATTTCATCCAAATTATTGTGACCATTTACTACTATTGAATTTTCTGTTCCCAAAATTTTTAAAGCCTCTGAAACTTTCTCAGCAGACTCATAATTTGATATTCCAATCAATTGATTTGAAGCACCCGCAGGGTTTGTTAAAGGACCCAAGATATTAAAGATCGTTGGGATGCCAATCTCTTTTCTTAAAGGCGAAGCAAACTTCATTGCAGGGTGAAAGGACTGCGCAAATATAAAACCAATTCCAATTTCTTGAATACATTTTTTTACAGAATAAGGTGTAAGAGTAATCTTCACTCCTAACTCTTCAAGAGCATCAGCACTCCCAGATGAACCAGAAATAGCTCTATTGCCATGCTTAGCTACTTTAATTCCTGCACCTGCAACAACAAAGGCAACTGCCGTTGAAATGTTAAAAGTTTTTAAGCCATCTCCGCCAGTTCCGCATGTATCAAGTAGAGGTTCATCCAATTCAATTTTTAAAGATTTTTCTCTCATTGCAGTAGCAAGACCTGCAATTTCAATGGGCGTTTCACCTTTCATTTTCATTGCTATAATAAATGCCCCAAATTGTGCAGGTGTAACTTCTCCACTCATAATTTCGTTCATGGATAGTTTTGCTAACTCAAAATCTAAGTCTTCTCTATTTGATGCCAAATTAATGGCCTCTAATATTTTTTTAGTTTCCATTTTTTAAAAAATTGTTAATGATGTCTTTTCCGTTTTCTGTAAAAATTGATTCTGGGTGAAACTGAATCCCTTCAATATTGTAATTTTTATGCCTTACACCCATTATAACTCCGCTCTCGCTGCGTGCTGTAATTTCTAACTCTTCAGGCAATGTATCTTCATCTATTGATAATGAATGATATCTTACAACTTTAAGAGGATTTTTAATATTTTTAAAAATACCTTTTTCATCATGAGTAATTACTGAAACTTTTCCATGCTTTACTTCACCTGCATAACCTACCTTAGCACCGAATGTTGACCCAATGCATTGATGTCCTAAACAAACACCTAACATTGGAATATTTGGAGCCATTTTTTTGATCAACTTTTCAGATATGCCGGCATTTTCTGGATTAGAAGGCCCAGGAGAAATAACTATTTTTTCAGGCGATAATTTTTCGATTTCTGAAATCTCTATTTCATCATTTCTAAAAACTTTTACTTCAGCACCTAATTCAGTCATGTACTGGTACAAGTTGTATGTGAAGCTATCGTAATTATCTATAAGTATAATCATTATTTTTTACCTAAAAGCTTTTACTTTATCTAAAGTCTCTTGATATTCTACCTCAGGTATTGAGTCAAATACTATTCCTCCCCCTCCATTAAAAGACAATTCTTCTCCTTTTTTTATGACAGTACGAATTATGGTGCTTGTTTCTAAATTACCCTCGCATGAAAACCACCCAATTGCTCCACAATAAGGCCCTCTCCCTTCTTCTTCAAGATCATTTATTAGTTCTGCTGCTCTAATTTTTGGGGCCCCCACTAAAGTTCCAATTGGAAATGTTGATGAAAATGCATCAAGAAAGTCTTTGCCTTTTCTTATTTTTCCATTTACCTCTGAAACCAGATGGATCACATTATTGTAAACCATAGTATCCATTAATTTATTAACTTTAACTGACCCAGGGTCAGCAATTTTACCTAAATCATTCCTTGCCAAATCAACAAGCATAATATGCTCAGCTTTGTCTTTAATACTTGATTTTAATTCCCTTATTAAGTCTTGGGTTTTTCCTTTAATATTAGCAATGGTGCCTGCAACTGGTCTTATAGTTGCGGTATTATTTTTTACTTTCAGAAACATTTCTGGCGATGAACCTGTTATAGAAAACTCTTTTAAAGATATTTGGTAAATATATTCTGAAGGATATTTTTTAGATAAATATTCTAATAAAGCCTGGTCTTCAATTTTTGAATTTTTTGTAAACCTTTGAGTTAATACGCATTGAATCAATTCTCCAGAAATAATTTCTTTTTTTATTTTTTTTATTTTATTTATGTATTCTTTTTTATGAATAACCTCACTTGTTTTCGATCCATGTATTTCTTTTAAGGAATTTATACTTTGTCTTTCAGGGAGCTGAGAGATTCGGTTAGCAATTTCTATTAAATCGTTTCTTTGTTTTTCATAATTATTACTTAAAGATGTCTTAATTTTTTTTGAAATAATCAACTTGTGATTTAGGTGATCATAACTCGATATTAACTCAGGGGTTGCAATCAGGCATTCAGGACAACCATTAGGATCCTTTTTTAATTTTGGGACCTTATCAAAATATTGAAAACATTCATATGAAAAATAGGAAAATAGTCCATTATGATCATAGATGCTGTTACAGTAGGTTGTAGATTTATTTTTTTCAATAATTTTTCTTAGTTTTTTTATTGGATCAGTTCCATTTATTTCTTCTATTTTAGTGCTCTTGAGCCCCATTATTGTTTCAAATGGCGTGATGCTCCCTGGAAGAGTCTTTTGCATGTAAAAACAATTTTCTGATTTCAGTAACTTATAAATAATTAATGGGTCTATTTGTAAATTTTTAATTTCCAGTGATATGAAAATATTTTTATAATTTAAAGAAAGGTCTTCGTATTCTTTTTTATTTGGACTAACTAAATATTTATCTTTGTATTGATTTTTCTGCATGTTCTAAAGCCTTAATTAAGGCCCCCATTTTTGCTAAACATTCATTATGCTCTGTTTCTGGGTCAGAATCTGCAACTATTCCTGCACCTGCTTGAAGAATAGCTAAATTATCTTTAAGGACTATTGTCCTAATAGCTATAGCAGTATCCATATTACCGTTATATGAAAAATATCCTACGGCACCAGAATAAGGACCTCTTTTATATTCTTCTTTTTCTGAAATTAATTTCATTGCCCTAACCTTAGGGGCTCCCGTAACGGTTCCAGCAGGAAATGCAGATCTTAATACATCAAATGCATTGAAATTTGGATTTATATCAGCTTCTACATGAGAAACAATATGCATCACATGGCTGTATCTTTCAATTTCCATTTGTTGAGTAACTTTTACTGAGCCTGGTTTAGCAATTTTTCCAAGATCATTTCTGCCCAAATCCAATAACATTAAGTGCTCAGAAATTTCTTTTTCATCATCAAGTAAATCAGTTTCATTTTTAATATCTTCTTCATCATTTTTTCCTCTAGGTCTAGTACCTGCAATTGGGTGGACAGCAGTTTTGCCATTTTGAAGCTTCACTAACAATTCTGGAGAAGATCCTATTATTTTAAAATCATCACAATCCAGAAGGAACATGTAAGGAGAAGGATTAATTTGCCTTAAAGAAGAAAATATATCTATAGCCTCAGATTCAACTTTTACAGTTAGTTTTTGAGATAATACAGCCTGAATCATTTCACCAGAATAGATAAGCTTTTTTGTTTCATCAACTGATTCCATAAATTCTTTTTTAGTTGTTAAAGAATCAATTTTTAATATTACATCTTGATGTTGTTGTGTCTTTTGTTCAATAATTTTTGAATTATCTATTAAATTATTAAGACTATTAATTTCCTCTAATGATTTAGAATATTCGTCATCAATATTATTTGATTTTCTTAGGTCAGCATGAGAAACAATAAAAATTTTATTTTCTTGGTTATCAAAAATAATTAGGGAACTCGTTATAAAGAAAATGCTTTCAGGAAAATACGAAGTCTGGTCAATTATTTTTTTTACTGAAGGTTCAAAATAACTCACTGCTTCATAAGAAATAAATCCAACTGCGCCACTGTTAAATTCTGGCAAACCAGGTAAGCTGGGGGTTTTTATATCACTTATTTGTTTTTCTAGTTCTTCAAGCGGATCAACTCCTTTAAATTCCTCTTTATCTCCAGTTTTAATTATCTTGTCTGGATTAAGGCCTATAAAACTGTATCTGGCAAAATTTTTATTCCCTTCAACAGATTCAAGTAAAAAAGTATTCGCATAATTTTTTAAACTTTTATATATAGAAACAGGAGTGTGATTATCTTTGTTTATAACTTTATAAACAGGGATTAAATTATAGGATTCTGAAAACTCTTTAAATTTATTTTTAGTTATTTCTGTCTGGGGGTTTTCTACCATTTTGATGTATATGAGTCTATTTTCATTGCTGACCTAACCATTCTCATAGTTTCACTTGCTATCTTTCTAGCATTATTTGTTCCTGACAGCAAAGCATCTTCAACCATTTTGGGGTTATTTTCATAATATTCCCTTTTTTCTCTGATTGGATTTAAGAATTTATTTAAGGCATTTGCTAAATCTTTTTTAACTTCAACATCTCCAACTTTGCCTTCTTTGTACCTTTTCTTAAAATCTTCTACTTTTTCTTTATCCTCATTAAATGCGTCATGGTATTCAAAAACCGGATTGCCCTCAACTGTTCCTGGGTCAGTTGCCTTTAATCTATTAGGATCTGTATACATAGACATTACAGCTTTATTGACCTGTTCTTCGGAAAATCTTAACTCAATAACATTGCCCTTAGATTTACTCATTTTATTTCCGCCATCAGTTCCTTTTAGTCTAGGAACTCTACCAATTTTTATTCCAGGCTCATTAAAAATAGGTTCAAATATTCTATTAAACTTCCTTACAACCTCTCTGGTCATCTCTATGTGAGGAGCTTGGTCTTCACCAACAGGAACTAGGTCAGCTCTTGGAAGCAAGATATCTGCAACCTGACTCATAGGGTAGTTATAAAACCCCACTGTCCTTTTTTCTACTGCTAACTGATCTATTTCGCTTTTAAGAGTAGGGTTTCTCTCTAACATCCCCAAAGGAGTTACAAAGCTTAGCAGCATAGTTAATTCAGCATGCTCAGGAACATAACTTTGAATAACAAAATTACTTTTTATAGGGTCAAGCCCAACAGATAACCAATCAATTGCAACCTGCCTTACTGAATCAGTGATTTTATCAACATCATCAAAATTGTCCCCAAGAGCTTGATAATCTGCAATCAAAAAGAATGATTCGAATGAATCTTGATATTCAAGCCAAGTTTCTAATGCTCCAACATAGTGCCCTAAGTGGAGTGCACCAGTAGGTCTTATTCCAGTGAGTATTCTTTTTTTATTTTCCATTTATGTTCTTTGATCCCAATCTTTGCCTAATTCGTCAAAACGTTTATTTAATTCATCGACTACATTTTCAGACATTTCTAAACATTTTGAGTACATATTTATATTGCTTATTAAATGTTTTGGATTCTGAGTTCCAATTATACCAACATCTATTTCATTAAAGCTAAATATATAACCCATAGAAGTTTGAATTCTATTTTCGGGTTCATGATTAATTTTTCCTAACCCTTTAATTATCCCTGCTCTTCTAAAGTATTCTTCTGCATAGTTAGATGGTGCAGAATGAACATTTGGGTTCTCGCTAGCCCTCCAGGCGCCATTTGCAATTGGACGTTTTGCAATTAATCCCAAATTAATTTTCCTAACAATATCAAAGAGTTTATATCTCGCTTTTTGTTCAACTAAATTAAAACTAGTTTGTATAGTTTCAAATTTATTACTTTCAGCTGCCCAAATTACTGCTTCATTATCGCCACTAAAACCGAGATGTAGAATTTTACCTGCTGACATCGCCTCTTCTAAGGCCCTTATAACTTCGCCGCGTTCTAGAGTTTCAACATCACAAGAATGAAGCTGCATTATATCTATTCTGTCTGTTTTTAAGAGATCTAAGCTTCTATCTATACTTTTTTTTATTCCTTGATATGACCAATCAGGTAAATCGGGGTTGAATCTTGATGAGTGGCCACATTTAGATGCAAGCACTATTTCATTTCTGTTGTTAAATAAATTTTTACCAACAAATTCTTCACTTTTTCCATAGCATGATGCTGTATCAAAAAAATTTATTCCATTATCTAGTGCGGTGTGTAAGATTTGTTTTGAGGTGTCTTTATCGCTAGAACCTATTTCTGAAAGACCAATGCCTAGCCTACTAACTTCTAGTCCTGTTTTACCAAGTAAAACTTTTTCCATTATTACTCCAAACAACAAAGCGACCCACAAATTAAGTGGGTCGCTTTAAATTTGTTTAAATAGCTAAGTTAGCTTATTTGCTTTTCAACTTCAGCAACATCCTTGTCGCTAAGAATTCTAAATACCTTTGAAGATGGATCTTCAGCAGCTACACCTTGAACTGCCTTTCGGCCATTCTTCATTGTAACAATTTTAGGGTTAGCAATTTCAACAACTTTCTTTAATTTAACACTGTACGCTGTTAATTTCA
>CAYTXB010000001.1:0-24570 GCA_964440895.1 uncultured Dehalococcoidales bacterium | reverse complement strand
TCATTGATTTTTAGAATTATCCAATATTTTTGCTGGATTGCCAACTACAGTAACAAAACTGCCAATATCTTTAGTTACAACAGAACCTGCACCAGTTATAGAATCATTACCTATTTTTAGTGGAGCTATAAGCATTGTTGAAGAGCCTATAAAACAATTATCACCGATTTGAGTTGAAGATTTTATTTTGCCATTGTAATTACAAGTAACAACTCCCGCCCCAATATTTACTTCAGAACCAATAACTGCATCACCAATATAGCAATAATGATTAATTTTTGAATTTTTACCAATCGAACTATTTTTAATTTCGGCAAAATTCCCAACAACCACATTGTTTTCTAAAGATGATTTATTTCTTATCCTTGAATATGGACCAATTTCACAATTTTCACCTACTAAGCTATTTTCTATGAAAGAAAAAATAACTTTAGAATTTTTATTTATAACTGCATCATGCAAAAAACTGTTAGGCCCAATATTACAATTTGAATTAATTTTAGTATCACCTTTGAGGTGAGTGTTAGGATTTATTGTAATACCACTGCCAACAAATTTTACTGTAGAATCAATAAATGTTGTGGCTGGATCAATAATATTTATGCCAGCAGATTTAAATTTTTCTTCTTCTAATTTATTCATAAATTTATTTAGAGAGGTAGAATAACATTTTTTATAAACTAATAAAATTTTTTAAGGAGAGATGCTAGAGCGGTTTAATAGGCGGGCCTGGAAAGCTCGTGTTCCAATAATATTGGAACCGGGGGTTCGAATCCCCCTCTCTCCGCCAAAATAATATGGATTTAAAATTAATATTAGTGTAAATTCTTTTTTTGGATGCCTCTTAACTAATAATAGTCAACTCCTAAAGGAGTATGACAATTTATTAAAAAATGATTTAAATTTGACTGGAAATGTTAAATAAGGAGAAAAATTGAGTAAAAATTTAGTAATTGTCGAGTCCCCTACAAAGGCTAAAACATTAACAAAGATTCTTAGTAACACAAAAGTACTTTCTACCAAGGGACATTTTTTAGAACTTAATGATAAATGGCTCACAGCTGAACAAAGAAAAGATGGGTGGCCTGTGCAAGGTGTTGATAATAATTTTGACCCTGACTGGAAAACTGTTTATGGGTCTGCAAAAATAATTGATGGAATAAAAAAAGAATCTAAAAAGGCAGATCAAATATTTATAGCCACTGACCCAGATCGAGAAGGTGAAGGGATTGGATATCATGTTCAACAAATATTATTAGAAAGTGGTATTTCGGAAAAAAAAATAAAAAGAGCTACTTTTCATGAAGTGACTGAAACTGCAGTTAAGCAATCTATGGATGATGCAGGCGAAATAAATATGCCCATGGTAGATGCATTTATTGCAAGAAGAGTTTTAGATAGGATTGCAGGTTTTATAGTCAGCAAAAAATTAAATTCTTTTCTTAGATTGGCACCACTTTCAGCTGGAAGGGTTCAATCGCCAACTTTAAATTTAGTTACAGACAGAGAAGATGAGATAAAGGCGTTTATTCCTGAAGAATTTTGGAATATAAATGCGGAGTTTTCATTGAATTCCAAAAAGTATAATTCTCAGTTATTCAAATTACCTAATAAGCCAACAAAGGAATTTAATATTAAAAATTTAGAAGAGGCAAATAATATAGAAGAAGAAATCATGGCTAGCAAATTTAGTATCGAATCGATAAAAGTATCTAAAAGAGAGGCGAAACCCTCTGCTCCTTATACAACAAGTAGTTTGCAGCAAGACGCATCAAATAGATTAGGTATGAGCCCTTCAAACACTATGAGAAATGCACAAGAACTATTTGAAGGAATTGATGGCCAAGAAGGATTGATAACCTACATGAGAACAGATTCGCCTATTTTATCTAATGAGGCAATGAAAGCTATAGAAAAACAAATATTAAATTCTTATGGTGAAAAATATTTTGAGACAAGAAAATTTGCTGCAAAGGTAGCTAATGCCCAAGAAGCACATGAAGCTATTAGGCCTACTATGATATCAAGAACACCTGAGTCTATTAAAAATTCTCTTAATGACTATCAATTTAAACTTTATGAGCTTATATGGAACAGAACAGTTGCAAGCCAGATGACAAATAGCTTAACTGAAAAAACTACCATTATAACTTCTACATCGCCTGGAGAAGACGGATATAAATTTAAATCGGAGGCAGATAAATTAGTCTTTGATGGTTTTAAAAAATTAATTAAATCTAATGAAAAATATGCTGAACTGCCCGAATTATCTGAAAATCAAGTTGTAGATCTTGGAGAAATAGAAAAGGAGCAAAAATTTACTAGAGGCCCTGGAAGATACAGTCAAGCTTCATTAATTAAGAAAATGGAGGAAATAGGAATTGGTAGGCCAAGTACTTATGCATCAACAATTAGCTTGATAACTAATAGAACATATGTTTTCAACATAAATAGAGCTGTTTGGGGATCTCCGTTAGGTTATGCAATTTCTAAATCATTAAGTTATTTTTTTAAAGACAACTTCATGAATTATGATTTTACCAAGAGGATGGAAGATGATTTAGATAAAATTTCAAATGGAGGCCTAGATAGGAGAAAATTTACAGAAGATTTCTATAAATCCTTACTTGATCCAGTTGAAAAAATGGTAAAAAAATCTAATGAAGACGACTGGAACCCATATGACTCAGAAATATTAAAAGATTTTTTAGTTACTTCTGGAGAAATGTCGCCTTATAATCTCATCCCTACAACCATTCTATGCTCTAAGAAAAATCCTGCTATTAACATCAGGACTGGAGAAGAGTTTACTGAAAATGACCCTCCGCTTTTAGTTGCAACAAAAGAAGAAATTATAAGGGAAACTGATAAAAACAATGGGGATTATTTGATGCGGGCAGTTAGAAGAAAAAAGGATGGAAAATATTTTTTAGCTTGCCCTAATAATGATAAAGAAATTTCTATATTGGGAAATATTGATGCATGGGCTGGAAAAGGAAGAAAGAGAGAGAAAGCATTAAATGATCTTAAAGAAGCTATGGCCCAAGCCCCCGACAAATTTTTCTCATAAAATTAAAAAAAATTATCTATCTATTAATAGTAATTACTTAATAAATTAATTAGAGTATTTACTGATATGAAAAAAAATTTAATTCCATTAAAAATTCTAAATATCTTTAATGATAAAAAAATAAAAATTATTTTAGAGCAATATTTAAATTACCTAAATTCAAAATCTTTGTCTGAAAATACAATAAAAAATTATTTTAGAGACTTAATTGAATATTTTGAGTATTTGAAGCTAAATAACTTGTCCCCAACAAAATCTATTGAACCGAATCATATAAGAAAAATGTTGTCCCATATTATAGAAAAAAATTTTAAAAGTGCTAGCATTTCAAGAAAAATTACTGCAATAAAAAGTTACATAACATTTTTAGAAAAATTTAATTTTATAAAGGATAATTATTCCGAACTTATAAGTATTCCAAAAAAATCAAAAACACTTCCGAAAGTTATGAGCAAGAAAGAAATAAATCAGCTAATCGAACATGTTGAGAATAGTAGTAAAAAAAACTTGAGAGATAACGCATTAATAGAATTAATCTATTCGACTGGATTAAGGGTAAGTGAAGTATCGTCTATAAAAATGGGTCAAATAAATTTTGATAGATCCGAAATTAATGTTTTAGGAAAAGGAAACAAAGAAAGAATCGTTGTATTTAATAAAAAATCAAAAGAAAAGTTAATTGATTACCTTAAAAAAGATAGAAAATTGATTACTAATAATTCTAATTATTTATTTCAAAATCGGTTTCAGGGTCAACTTTCAACAAGATCAATTCAAAGAATATTAAAGAAATACTTAAATTTTTCTGGAATAAATTCGAAATATTCAACACATACCCTTAGGCACAGTTTTGCTACCCATCTACTTGAAGGAGGTGCAGATATTAAGGTTATTCAACAGCTATTAGGGCATTCATCTGCTGAAACAACAAAGATTTATACTCACATTTCATCTAATACATTAAAAAATATTTATAATAATGCCCACCCAAGATCATTCTCAAAAGTTAAAAATTAGATTATTATTTTAATCATGAAAAATATTTTATTAATTAATGGGCCAAATCTTAACTTGCTTGGAAAAAGAGATACAGAAATATATGGAAATAAAACATTAGGTGATGTAGAAGAAATGCTTGTTAACAATCTTAAAAAAAATAATTTAGGTGACAAGTTTGTTATTAAATCTTTCCAATCTAATCATGAAGGAGATTTAATTGATTTTATTCAATCCAATTCAAAAGATTCTCATGCTATTATTATAAATCCAGGAGGACTAACAACTGTTGGATTTTCATTGCTAGATGCTCTTATTGACTCTAAATTAAACTGCATAGAAGTTCACATTTCAAATATACATGAAAGAGAAGAGTTTAGAAGAAACTCAATATTTCCAAACTATTGCACTTCTCAGATTGCTGGAAAAGGCATAAAAGGTTATGAGCTTGCTCTTGAAGAAATCTATAAAAAATAATGATTAGTTATGGAATATAGTAAAAGAATAAATAATTTAAGAAAGTCTTTATCTGAAACTGATATAGACACTATATTTATTTCTAGCAAAGATAATATCAGGTATTATTCAGGGTTTACCGGAACATTTGCTTTTTTATTAATTAATGACAATAAATCAATAATAATTACAGATTCTAGATATACAGTAAGGGCACAAGAAGAGAGCCCAGATTATGAAATCTACCAACTAAAATCTGGTGACAATTGGTTAGTAAATTCTACTAAACAAATTGGATCCAAGTTAATTGGTTTCGAAGGAAATGATATGTCTGTAAATATGCTAAATCAATTAAAACAAAGGTCTGAAGATAAACTTGACTGGAAAGATTTTTCTAATGAAATAACTAAAGAAAGAGTCATTAAATCCCAATCAGAAGTAAAAATTATTGAAGAAACTATTTCAATTAGTGACAATGCATTTAATTCAGTAAGTAAAAAAATATCTGAAGGAATGACTGAAAAAGAGATAGCATGGGAAATAGAAAAAAAGATGAGAGATTTAGGAGCAGAGTCTTTATCTTTCGATACTATAGTAGCTTCAGGCCTAAATGGTTCAAAACCCCACCACTCACCTACTGATAAAAAAGTTAAATTAAATGAAGCTATAACAATTGATATGGGGGCAAAATATAAAGGATACTGTAGTGATTTAACTAGAACTATTTTTATAGGAAATCCAGATGATAAATTTAAGAAAATCTATAATATTGTTTTAAGGTCACAGCTTATTGCTATCGAAACAGCCCGCGAAGAAATGACAGGAGAAGAGATTGATAAAATTTCAAGAGACATAATATCAAAAGAAAATTTTGGAGAATATTTTGGTCACAGCTTAGGGCATGGAGTAGGACTTGAAATACATGAAAATCCTGGAATCGGTCCGAATAGTAAAAATAAGATTATGACTGGAATGATTTATACAATTGAACCAGGTATTTACATTGATGGCTGGGGGGGAATCAGAATTGAAGATATGGTTTTGATGACAGATAATGGAAATAAATTACTTAGTCATGCAGAAAAGGAAAGTTACTAATGACAATTAGTTCAAGTGAATTAAAGAAAAATATGACTCTCATTATTGATGATGAGTTATATCAAGTTGTAGAATGGCAGCACAGAAAACCACCAAAAGCTCCTCCAACCTTAACATTAAGAGTAAAAAATATTAAAAATGGAAATATTATGGAAAAAAAGGTTCAAGGCAACAGGCCTTTGACACTTGCAAGAACAGAAAAGCAGCAATTTCAATTTCTGTATGGCGACGATAAAGAAGCTACTTTTATGGACACAACAACTTATGACCAAATAAACCTCACCATGGATTTTTTAGGAGACACACTTGAATTTATTGAAGAAGGTCAATATGTTGAATTCTTAATATATGAAAATAAACCAATAAATATAGAATTACCATCTTCGGTAATACTTGAAGTAAAGTCGTCTATCGAGGCTGTAAAGGGTGACACTGCTACTAATGTAACCAAGGAAGCAACTTTATCAACAAATTTAAAAGTTCAAGTTCCACTTTTTATAAATACTGGAGATAAAATTAAAGTCGATACAAGAACTCGAGAATATATTGAAAGAGTAAATAATTAAATTGACTGAAATAACATTTACTCCTAGCGAATTAACAAAGTATATTCATAAAAAACTAAATCAAGATAAATATCTAAATTCTTTCCAGCTTACAGGTGAAATATCAAATCATAGCTCGCCTCCAAGTGGTCATCATTATTTTGCTATAAAAGATGATGAATCTTTAATAAGGTGTGTACTTTTTCGAGGAGGGGCTGGCCAAGAAAATTTAAAGGATGGAAATGAGGTAATTGCAGAAGGAAAAATGTCAATTTATCAGCCTAGGGGAGAAATTCAATTTATTGCTGATAGTGTGAAAGTTCAGGGGGAAGGGTCGCTTCAACAAAAATTTGAAAAATTAAAAGCAGAACTTGAAGCACAAGGATTATTTGATGAATCAAGAAAAAGAGATATACCTAAAATGCCTAAAACAGTTGGAATTGTTACTTCTAAAACCGGGTCTGTTTTGCAAGATATTATTAATGTCATTCAAAGAAGATATCCAAATTTAAAATTAATTATATCTGACACTAGAGTTCAAGGTGAAAATGCATCTAGTTCAATTGTAGAGTCAATTTCATTAATGAATAAATTAGATAATATTGACGTAATTATCCTTGCAAGGGGTGGGGGATCCATAGAAGACTTGTGGCCATTTAATGAAGAAATAGTTGCTAGGGAAATATTTAAAAGTAGAATACCTATAATTTCTGCTGTTGGACATGAAACTGATTTTACTATTTCAGATTTAGTATCTGATTTAAGAGCCCCTACTCCATCAGCTGCAGCTGAAATAATTTCACCTGACATTGCTTCTTTAAAAGAATCAATAAATTTAAAACTAAGAGAACTCAATCTATCTTTTAATGGAAAAGTTGAAAATTTAAAAAATAGATTTTTTTTATCTATGGATAGAATTTTAAATTTTAAAATAGAAACTTCTATAAATAATCTTAAAATAAGCTCACTTAAAGATAATTTAAACCTTACTTTAGATGTAAAAATTAAAGAAATTAAATTTACTTTATTGAATCTTGAAAATAGCCTCAGCCACTTAAATATTGATAAAGTATTTGAAAAGGGATTTTTTTTAACTCAGTTAAAATCTGATAAATCAATTATTAAAGATTTTAAAAATATTAATAAAGGTGACCACATATTGATTTCAAATTCTAATGAGACTCTTGAAGCAGAAGCAATTAAAGTAAAAAATGATAAAGGAGAATAAATGGTTGATAATTCATTTGAAGACAAATTAAAAGAACTAGAAAAGGCAGTTAGAAGATTAGAAGAAGAAGAATTGACCTTAGATCAATCAAAGATTCTATATAAAGAAGGCATAAAGCTAGCTAAAGAATGCAATCAACTGCTTGAAGAAACAGAATTAGAAATTACTGAACTTAAGAAAGAGTTAGAAAATAAAGAATTTTAAATTAGTCTGATTTACTTTGATTCTGGATATTCAAGTATCCCATCAATTAATCCATACTCCTTAGCTTGTGTGGCATTCATCCATATATCTCTATCGGAGTCTTTTGTGACTTTTGATTCTTTCTGACCTGTATGTTTAGCAATAATCTTAGTTAGCTGATCTTTTAGCCTTAAAACTTCTTTTGCGGCGATCTCAATATCTGAAGCTTGTCCTTGTGCACCACTTAATGGCTGGTGCATGTGAACAGTTGAATTTGGCAAAGCAAATCTTTTTCCATTAGCTCCAGCAGTTAAAAGGACAGTACCAAAACTTGCACATAGACCCACCGAAATTGTTGATACATCACAAGGAATATGCTGCATTGTGTCATATATAGCCATACCTGCATAAACCATGCCTCCAGGTGAATTAATGTATAAACTTATATCCTTGTCAGCATCTTCTCTGGCTAAATACAGCAATTGGGCAACGACCAAATTTGCAATTTGGTCGTTAATTGGTGTTCCAAGAAAAATTATCCTTTCTTTTAAAAGAAGAGAGTATATATCTAAAGCTCTCTCACCTCTTGCACCTGATTCAAAAACTGTTGGTATTATATTTGAAGGTAAATTCATTGGTTCCTTTCGTAAATAACTATATCGATGTGTATATTATAACTTGATACACTCTATGTCAACTATGACTATTTTATGTTATTTAATTTAATAATTTTTATTATTTCATCTCTTTTCTTCTGATACTTAATTTCTTCTTTAATACTGTCATCAGAATAATTAGTATTTTTTTGTAATTCTTTAAACTTTTTTAATTCATCATTAATAATTTTATCATCAATTTCTACTTCATAATGCGTTATAATTTCTTCAACAATTATTGCTCTCTTTAGCCTTAAATCAGCAGACGAAGCTAGTTCACTTTCAAATTCTTCCTCACTCTTTTTAATGCCATCCAAGTAAGTATCAAATTCAATTTTTTGATTTTCTATCATTTCCTTCTGCTGCTTAATTAAATTTTCTGTTTCCTGCTCTAGCATTATTTCAGGTATAGTAAATTTAGATATATTTATCGAGTCTTCAATAAAGCTATCCCATAAATCTTGATCATATTTATTTTTTGAGCTTAACTCTAGATTCTTTTTAATTTGTTTTTTTAAATCTTTAATATTTTCAATTGACGGATCCATTAATTTAGCAAAATTATCATCTACTTCTGGAAGATTTTTTTCTTTAACAGAAACAATTTTAATTTCAAATTTTGCAGTACTATTTTGAAATTTTTCATTAAAAAAATCATCGGGGAGGTCTAGCTTAAATTTTTTACTTCCATCTTCTGCTAATCCGCAAAGTTTTTTCATTAGTCCAGGCATTTTTAAATTATCTTCATATTGATTTTCAAGTATTATTTCAATTGATTTATGATCCATAATGACCTCATCATTGGATTCACACTTAAAATCTAAAGACAGCAAATCGCTCATTTTAGATTTTCTCTTTACTGGCACCCAAGTAGCATGCTGATTTCTGGATTGTTCGATAACATTATTTACTTCTTTTGCACCTACTTTTTCTTCTTTTATTTCTAATTTTATAGAATCAATTTTTCCTAAATTAGCATTTGGCTTTAGAGCGACTTTAGCTTCTAATTTTAATTTAGGTACTAAATCCAAAACTGAAATTTTTGGAGTTGCAAATACTTCCAGCTCCTCTTTTTCAATAGCATTATTTACTAAGTCTGGAACTGAGAATTGCAACGACTCTTCAATAAGACCTTCTTTACCTACAATTTTTTCAACTATTGATTTTGGAGCTTTCCCTTTTCTAAAACCCGGTATCTTTAACTGATTACTTAATTTTTGAGCAGCTCTGTTTAAATATTTCTCAATTTCACTTTCTTCCACATGTAAAGTAAGAGTTATTTGTTGATTTTCAACTTTACTTTTATCAATTTTCAATTTTTACCTTCTTCTTCAATATTTTTAATACTAAGTTCTTTTTTTTGATCTTCATCAATCAATGAAGGTGCTCCCCATAATAAATCTGAAGCACTCTGTGTTTTGGGAAAAGAAATTACATCTCTTATAGAATTTTCTTTAAGAAATGTTGCCACTAACCTATCAATGCCTAACCCCATCCCTCCATGAGGAGGAGCGCCATAGTCAAATGATTCTAGCAGTGGTCCAAATCTATCTTGGATCTGATCATCTTTATAGCCAATAATAGAAAATACTTTTTCCTGAGTTTTTTTATCATGAATTCTGATACTGCCAGAACCAAGTTCAACACCATTACATACCAAGTCGAAAAGGTTTCCAATAACTTTACTTGGGTCACTATCAAGGTACTTAATTGTTTCATCATTTGGAGAAGAAAAAACATGATGCATAGCTGTCCAATTGCCAGATTCCAAATCTTTTTCAAATAATGGAAAGTCAGTTACAAACAAAAAATTTAATTTTTCGTCATCAATTAATTCAAAATCTTTAGCCAACTTATTTCGTACTTGGCCTAGGCAATCCAAAACAATATTTTTTTTGCCTGCACAAATTAATATAACGTCATCTGAATCTGAGTTAAAAATATTAAATATTTTTTTAACATGTTCTACACTTAAAAATTTACTTATTGGACTTTTAATATCTTCAAATTCAATTCCAGAAAGTTCTTTATCAATTGATATAGGTATAATTCCGTCGCCGCCAATAGATCTAACGAATTCATTTAATTTGTCATAAAATTTTCTTGTCATGGATTCATTTTTTGGGACAGATAGCCCTCTTATAGTTCCTCCATCTTTTAATGAGTTATTAAAAACATTAAATTCAGTTTCTGAGAGTTCTTTATCTAATATTTTAATATTCAAATCGAATCTAGTATCAGGCTTGTCAGTACCATAAGTATTAATAGCATCTTCATACTTAATCCTAGGGAAAGGTGTTTCAATATTTTTGCTTTGAAATTTGTCAGCTAAGTGTGAATATAAATCTTCACAATTCGATAGTACATCTTCTTGGTGAACAAAGCTCATCTCAAAATCAAGCTGTGTATGCTCAGGCTGCCTGTCAGCCCTTAAGTCTTCGTCTCTAAAACATTTAGCAATCTGAAAATATCTTTCAAATCCTGAGACCATCAACATTTGCTTCATTTGTTGAGGTGATTGAGGCAAGGCATAATATTCACCGGGATGAACTCTACTTGGAACTACGTAATCTCTAGCACCCTCAGGCGTACTTTTAATTAAAATTGGTGTTTCAATCTGGACAAAGCTTTTATTATTTAAAAAATTGCAAATCTCTAGAATTAATTCATGCCTTAATCTTAAATTATTTTGCATTTTATCTGAACGAAGATCAAGGTATCTGTACCTCAACCGAGTAGTTTCGTCTATATTTTTATTATTTACTTCAAATGGAGGTGTTTTTGATGGGTTCAAAACTGTTAATTCATCAGCACTAATCTCTATGAATCCCGTAGGTATATTTGGATTTTCCGCACCATCAATTCTTTTTTTTACAATACCTTTAACCTTTATCACCCATTCATTTCTAATTGAAGAAGCTATTTCATGATTTTCATTATTTATGCTTTTATCAAAAACAACTTGTATTGTTCCAGTACTATCTCTGAGATCAAGGAATAGTAATGAGCCATGATCTCTCCATGAATCAACCCAGCCAGCTACATTGATTATTTGGTCAACGTTATCTAAATTTACTTGCCCACAGCCCCGGTCTTTATACAATATTACTCCCTATTTTTTTAAATTTTTTGATAGTTTCCAGAGAATATTAACTGATAAAGAAGCCAATACTAATTTAATAAAATCTCCTATAAGAAAAGGGTAGACCGCTTGAGAAAATAAGTTGCCTTTTTCTGGCCATCCAAAATCATAAATCGATAACCATATTATGGCTACAACATATATTGATATGTTTCCTATAATCATTGCCCATATTGATAAACCTTTTTTTAATCCGTTATTTGAAAGAACTGAAATAATTGTAGAAGCAAAAATAAACCCGATTAAATATCCCCCAGTAACACCAAAGAAATATTCAATACCTCCATTATTCCCTTGAAAAACAGGCACTCCTACTATCCCAATTATCATATATGAAAGAACAGAAATTATTGTTAATCTTGGGCCATAAACCCCACCAAGTATTAGTATTCCAAAAGTTTGCATCGTTATTGGAACTGGATTATCAGGTAAGAAAAATCTTATTTGAGACAATAAATATTGGAATAAAATAAAGAAAGCTACTAGAAATGTTGCATTAAAGATAGTATTTGATTTAACAAATTGATCAATTAATGCATCTTCGCTATTGAATAAGTTTTTAATTGAAAAAGTCTTGTCTTTCGTTTTAGAATATTTTTTGTAAGTTACCATTTATAATCCTCTCTTTAAAACATCTAAACTAATGAATGTTTCAGTTTTATTTACTCCTTCAAGATTTCCTAAAAAATATGTTAAAAAATTTGTTAGTTCTTTACTATTAGGTACAGTTACCCATGTAAAAATATCAAAACCGCCAGTAGTTCTAGATACCCATGTTGCATATTCGTGTTCTGCAATGGATTCACCAACCTGATCTAATTTATTTGGATCAACTTGTATACCGATCAATGCTTCTTCATTATATCCTGTTTTTTTTGGGTCAGGAATTGCATATACATTTAAAACTTTTTCTTCAATCATAATTTTAATTCTTCTTCTAACGGTTCCTTCACTGACGCCTAAGTTTCTTGCGATTTCAGCATTTGGTACTCGTCCATCAGACTTTAAAATCTCGATTATATTTTTATTTAATTTATCCATAATTTCATTTTGCATAATATCATATATTGCGATTTTCGTTTGTAAGTTTTTGTAAAAAATTTATCAAAAATTACTCCAATTATTTAAATATTTGTGTAAAATAGATATATAACTTAGAAAAGTGGGACAAATGACAACAGAAAATTTAATATCTTTTACTGAAGCAGCTGCATCAAAGATTAACGAAGTACTTGGCGAACAAGGAAATGAAGAATCCTATTTAAGGATTTCTTTAACTATGTCTGAAAGTGGTGGTGCCGGTTATGAATTCGGATTAGAAAATGAAGCTAATACTTCTGACACTGTTATAAATTCAAATGGAGTAAAGGCTATTGTAGATTCAGGTAGTGTTCCTCTTATTTCTGGATCTAATATTGATTATGTCGAAGGAATGCAAAGATCTGGCTTTGTTATATCAAACCCTAATATTCCAAGTGCTGGCGGTGGCGGATGCGGTTCAGGCGGAACATGTGCTTGTGGATCAGGCGGCGGAGGCTGTTAAGACAATCTGATGGCATTTATAATTACATCATCATGCATTGGCACGACTGACGGAGCTTGCGTTGATGTATGCCCTGTTGATTGCATCTATTCAAAAAAAGGTGATAAGCATTTATTTATTAATCAGGACGAATGCATAGATTGTGCGGCATGTGAACCAGTTTGCCCTGTTGATGCTATATTTCCTGATGACGAAGTACCTGAATCTGAAACTGAATATATTAAAGAAGCAGCTGATTATGATTATGATACTTCAGAGCCTGGGGCTAATCTTTAATATAACTCATCAAAATCGCATCTGAATCAGGATAATACTGCTTTCTAACTGAATCTATTTTAAATCCACATTTTAAGTACAATTTTTTAGCAGAATTATTTTCAGAAACCTCTAAAGTAATTTTATAATTTGAAAAACTTTTCACAGTATCCTTCAAAAATTTATATCCATAACCCTTATTTTGATATTTATTTTTAATTGCCATCGAGTAAATATCTATAACATTCTTGTCAACATGCTTAAGTACCATAAAACCAAAAATATTTTTTTTAATTTCAATAACCTTTACTACGTAATCATTGTTAAAAATGAGATTATTGAATTTTGGTCTTAAGTTCTCGAAATGAAATTGCTCTTCAGAAATATTTTCTAATTCGTTCAAATCATTTATTTGAGCTACTCTGATTTTCATAAAAATCAATCCATTAAATTATTGTTTTATCTATTTCAATTTAAATAAAATGTTCATAAATATAAAGTTAAGTTATTTATAGTGAATATAAAATTTAGATCTCCATTACATTTGAATAGCCATATTGGCGAACTAACTGTCCTGATAAGAATATTTAAAATGTGTTTTAAGTACAAAAGGTTAATTACATTTGGTTTTATTGGTGTAGCAGGTTTAGTGGGTTCGCAACTTTGGCTACCATATTTATTAGGGACTTCAGTAGATAGGGCTTATGAGAAAATAAGTACAAATTCTAATGATTTTAGTATTTTGTGGATTTTAGCTTCATTTATAATTTTAGTTAGTATTCTTAGAGGATTTTTTGCATTTTTACTTCAATATAATGGTGAAAAAATTGCAAATGGAATTTCTGCTGACTTAAGAAATAATTTCCATAATAAACTTCAATCTCAAACCTATAAATATCACGATAGAATTCATACAGGCAATTTGATGTCTCGAGGAATTTTAGATATTGAAGGGGTTAAAATGTTTGTCACAACAGGTTTGTTAAGAACCTTTGAAATTATGACATTGATATTTTTTGGTTCTTATTTATTACTCAGAACTGATTTACAAATAGGCCTAATTGCTTTTGGATTTATTATACCTGTTGCAATTATAGCTACTATAAGCAGGCTTAGACTTCGAAAAATTTGGAATAGAATTCAAAAAGAGTTTTCTGTTCTAAATACCAATCTTCAAGAAAATTTGATTGGGGTTAAGGTTGTAAGAGCATTTGGAGGAGAAGATTACGAAATCAAAAAATTTAGATCATCCCACAAAGAAGTAACAAATGACACAATGAGCAGCGTGAAAGTAGATGCAACAGGAACAAGTCTTGTTGGTTTATTTTTTCTACTGATATGGGCATTTATCATATGGGTTGGAGGTCACAAAATAATCGATGGAGAGATGACAATTGGGGAGCTAACACAATGTTTAGTTTATCTTGGAATGCTACAAAGGCCAGTTAGAATTGTTGGGCTTATGGTAAATTCATATGCTAGAGCAATAACATGTGGATTAAGATTATTTGAAATCCTTGATTCAAAGCCTAGAATTCATTCAATTAAAAAATCAAATTCCATAAAAAAAATTGATAATATCAAATTTGATAATGTAAGTTTTAAATATTATTTTAAATCTAAAAAGAATGATGTAAATAAAATAAATTTAGATTTAAAGCCTGGAAATATAATTGGAATTATTGGGCCGCCAGGTTCAGGTAAATCAACTATAGCTAATTTGATTCCAAGATTTTATGATGTTTTAGAAGGTCAAATATTAATTAACAATATTCCTTTAAAAACTTTAAATTTAAATAACCTTAGGCCAAGAATTGGATTGGTATCTCAGCACACTTTTCTTTTTAATAATACATTAAGAGAAAATATTTCATATTCAGACCCAAGTGCTGATTTAGATAAGGTAATCGAGGTTGCGAAAATTGCTGATATTCATGACTTTATTTATTCGCTACCAGAAAAATACGAAACAATGGTTGGAGAATTTGGAGTTTCATTGTCCGGTGGCCAAAAACAAAGAATCGCAATAGCCAGAAATTTGTTTAAAAATCCAGATATTTTAATATTTGATGATTCGTTTAGTGCCTTAGATACAGGAACAGATAAGAAAATAAGAGAGAAATTAATAAGCTTTCAAAAGAATAAATCCACCTTAATTATTTCACAAAGAATAAGCACAATTTCTCATGCAGATGAAATAATTGTGCTCGATGAAGGCAATATTGTTGATAGAGGAAAACACGAAGATTTATTAAAAAATGAAGGTATTTATAAAACAATTTTTGAATTACAAAACCCTAAAACACAGGTAAATAATTAATATGGCAACATCAGCTTCAAAAAGTAAAAAAATTGCTAATGCTATAGAAGAAGACCTGGAACAGCTGTCCTCTTATGATGGTGAAGTGGCAAAAAGATTTGTTGGTTTTATAAAGCCATACAAAAAAAAGGCTTTTCTTGGAGTAATATCTGTTGTTACTTTTACTATGGCTGTTTTAGCAGTTCCTCTTTTAGTTAAATTTACAATTGATAATGCCATATCGGATAGCAATGAAAGTCTTTTAAATAACTTATTTATTATTTTGATTGGATTTGCTTTAATGCATTTTATCTCTAATTACATTCAACAAAGAGTGATTAGAGAAATAGGTGAGAGCATATTGTTTGATATAAGATCAAAAATGTTTACGCACCTACAAAAATTGTCAATGTCAGTGGCTGACAGAAGTAAATATGGATCAATTATGTCTAGAGTCCTTGGAGATGTCGGTGCACTTCAAGAATTATTTCAAGCTGGTGTATTTGCAGTTGGTGATTTGTTAACTCTTATTATTATTACAGTAATCATATTTTCATTAAATTGGTCAATGGCTTTAGGAATACTTATGATAATGCCGGTCTTCCTTGCTCTTAGAATCTTTTGGCTCCCCAAAGCAAGAAAAGCTTTTCTCAAGGCTAGATCTTCTTCTTCTATTGTAAATGGTGTTTTAAATGAACATGTAAATGGTGTTAGAGTAACCCAAAATATGATCAGAGAAGATATTAATCAGAAAAGATTTGAAGGTGAAGTAAATACTAATTTTAAAGATAGTAATAATGCTGCTAAATTTGGTGCAGGAATACACCCTCCAGTTGAATTGCTTGTAGGTGCAACAATGTCCTTGATTGTGGTAATGGGCGGCTATTTGGTTTCAGGTGGCTCAGTTGAAATAGGAGTAATGATAGCTTTCTTGCTTTATGTACAAAGATTTTTTGACCCAATAAGAGCACTTACAATGCACTACAGCACATTACAAAGAGCTATGGCATCTGGGCATAGAATTTTTGAATTACTAGATATTGAAATAGATATTAAAGATATTAAAGACGCCAAAGATATAAATGTTGAAAAGGGAAATATAGAATTTCAAAACGTAAATTTTGAATACAATTTTAATGAGCCTGTTCTCAAAAATTTAAATTTTTCAATAAAAGAGAATGAGACTGTTGGTTTGGTTGGGCCAACTGGATCTGGAAAAACAAGTATAGCTAGCCTAATACATAGATTTTATGAAATAAAAAATGGAAATATAAAAATTGATGGACAGAATATCCAAGAAGTTACCCAAAGCTCACTGAGTAATAATATAAGTATGGTACTTCAAGATCCTATTATTTTTTCTGGAACAGTTGAAGATAATATTAAATATAAAGCTCAAGCATCAAGAGAAGAGGTAATTGAAGCTTCTAAAATTGTAGGATCTCATGAATTCGTTATGACTTTGCCAAATGGATATGACACTGTACTTGAAGAATCAGGCGCAAATATATCAGTTGGACAAAGACAACTATTAAGTTTTGCTAGAGCATTATTATTGAATACAAAGATATTTATCCTTGATGAAGCTACATCGTATATAGACAGTTATACCGAAAGACAAATTCAAAACGCACTTAATAAAGTTTTAGAAAATAGAACCGGGATTATCATTGCGCACAGATTATCAACAATTAAAAATGCCGATAAAATAATTGTTTTAAACAAAGGTGAAATTGTTGAAATTGGAAATCATGACCAATTATTATCTAATAAAAATTTATACTGGAAATTGTGGAGCAACAACGAATCATCATTTGATGATTTAAATTAAAACATTCTTTTCTGATTTTCGTCTTTTTTTCTGACTTCAATGCCAGCATATTTCAATCCATCAATAGTAACTTTTCTTCCAGATGGAGTCCTGATTATAAAGCCAATTTTTAATAGATAGGGCTCAACCACATCCATTAAAGTTTGTGATTCTTCATTTAAAGTTGCAGCTAAAGCTTCAATTCCAGCTGGACCCCCATTGTAATTTTTAGATAATGTTATTAAATATTGCCTATCTAGCCTATCAAGACCTTTATAATCTACACCTTCTAGTTCCATTGCTTCAGAAGCTAAATTACCATCAATAATTTTAATGTCTGAGTTTACTTGATGATAATCTCTTACCCTTCTTAATAATCTATTTGCAATTCTAGGCGTACCTCTTGACCTTATTGCTATTTCTTTTGTAGCAGTGTCATCAATTTTAACTTTTAAGATATTTGAGGATCTTTTAACTATTGTTGATAAATCTGTAATATCATAAAAATCCAGATGATAAGTTAATCCAAACCTATCTCTTAAAGGTGATGAAAGCATGCCAACTCTGGTAGTAGCACCAACTAAAGTAAATTTGTTTAATGGAAAGGTGAGCGTTTTAGCGAAAGTACCAGAACCGGTTATGAAATCAACTTTAAAATCTTCCATTGCAGAATAAAAATACTCTTCAACCCCTTTGGATATTCTATGAATTTCATCTATAAAAAGAACATCTCCTTCAGATAAGTTTGATAATAAACCTACAATATCTGCTGGCTTTTCCAAACTAGGCCCAGAAGTTACAACTAAATTAGATTTTTTTTCTTTTGCAATGACATGAGCCAAAGTGGTTTTACCTAGGCCTGGAGGACCGTGAAACAATACATGCTCCATAGGCTCTTTTCTTGCTTCAGAAGCTTTAATTGCCGTCTTAAGGCTGTTTACTACATCGTCTTGGCCAACATATTCTTTAAGTATTTTTGGCCTCAGATCATTTATATAATCATTTTTCTCGGCACTTTCAACAACTTTATTATTTTCATTTGAGTTACTATTAATTATTTCTTCAATTGGCATATCTATTTGGATTTAAAAATTTCTCTAATAATTTCTTCAAGATTGTCTTTGAGTTCTGGTTTTTCAGAAATAACTTCATTAATTTTTATGATAGCATCTGACTCTTTGAAACCTAAGCCCACTAATATTTCTACAATGTCATCCCTAAGGGCATTTTTGTTTGAATCTGTAGCATTCAATGATGAACGTGAATCGGAAATTATATCAATGAGCTTACCTTTCAATGTAGCAATCATTTTCTGTGCAGCCCTTGCACCAATTCCTGGCATTTGATTTAGAATTGAAATATCTTCATCTTCAATAGCTTGAGAAACAATTGCTACTGGAAAAATTAGCGCTGAAACTGCTTTAAGAGGCCCAACGCCTTCAACCTGAATTATTTTTTCAAAAAATAATTTTTCTAACTGGTTATTAAATCCAACTAGCAATGGTTTTGGGGACCTTTCAGTAGAATGATAATAAATCTCTAAATTGATTTTTTCACCATTTTTTTTGCCACTATTTATAACTTCATCCATAACAAATGTTGGAAGTGATACTTCATAACCTACACCTGAAACATTGATTTCAACTATAGATTTTTCAGGAAATATATTTCTAATTTCACCAGTTAAAAAACTAATCATAATTATATTTTATACTTTTTTAATTGAACTAAACATAACCCAATGGCAAATAGAAGTGGCGAATGCATCTGCTACATGCTCATTGGTTATTGCGGGCGAATCTAATCTATTTGCTACAGTTTTTATCATTTGATTCTTATCTGCCCTTCCAGAACCTGTAATAATATTTTTTATTTGAGTAGGCTGATAATGGTATACTGGGACATTATTTAAAGCTGACACAGCGCATGCAACACCTCGAGCATGACCCATAATAATAGCTGTTTTTAAGTTTCTATACCTACTGTGAAGATCTTCCATTGAAGAATACATAGGAGAATATTTCTTATAAATAAAATCTAGGTCATTAAAAATTGTTAAGAGCCTTTCATCTAGATTTTCCTTAGAATCAGTTTTTATAACACCGCCCTCGACAATTTTTTCACTTTTTTGATCAAAATCTATAATTCCGTAACCGGTATTTCTAAGCCCAATATCAATTCCTATAATTCTTTCCAAAACAATAAAATCCTTGTGAATATTTTATTTTTCTCCCCCATATCAATCAATTTGGTAAATTAATAGCTTTAAACTTATTGAAAATATTTTGATTACATGTAAAATTCACTTATTAAAAGTAATAAGTTGAGAAAGTAAATGGCACCACTACCTAAAAAAAAGCATTCTAGATCAAGAACTAGAAGAGCTAGAGCTCATATGGGAAAGAGCAGAATCCAATTAGTAAGATGTTCTGCATGCCCTGGGCCCCATAATTTGATGAAACCTCATCACGCATGCCCTAAATGCGGTATTTATAAAGATAATTATTACGTTGACCCTCCAGTAATGGAAAAAAAGATTAACGATTTCATAACTAAGTAAGAAGGTAAAATGATTGATATTTCAAAAGAAACTGCTGTTGTATTTCCTGGTCAAGGCTCACAAGTTATTGGAATGGGCTCTGATCTATATGAAAAATCATCAATTGCCAAAGACATTTTTGATGAAGTTGATGATACACTTGGCAGGAAACTAACTGACATTATTTTTTCAGGTTCCCAAGAAACTTTAAACAAAACTGAAAATGCTCAACCTGCGATAACTGCAACATCTCTTGCATGTTTCTCAGTTTTTAACGAAAAATATAAAAATTTTAAACCAAGTGTGACTGCTGGTCATAGTTTAGGCGAATATACATCATTATCTGCTGCAAATGCATTATCAATTTCTGACACAATTAGGCTTGTCTCGGAAAGAGGCAGATTAATGCAAATTGCTTGCGATAAAAATCCTGGAGGAATGGTTGCAATTATTGGTATGGAAATTGATGTAGTTGAAGAAGTATGCAGAGAAGCTGGAGCATACCCATCAAATGTTAATAGTTCTCAGCAAGTTATAATAAGTGGAGATAACGATTCTTTAGCAATAGCAGTTGACCTAGCTAAGGCAAGAGGAGCAAAAAAAGCTATTAAGTTAAGTGTCGGAGGTGCATTTCACTCAATTTTAATGGAGCCAGCTAGAGACAGTTTGCTAGATTTCATTGAATCATTAAAATTTAACGACCCAGACATTCCTCTAATAGGAAATGTGAATGCCAAACCACTTGAAAATGCTACTCAAATAAAGAATGAACTTATTGAACAACTTATGTCATGTGTTCAATGGAACGACACTATAAAGTATATGAGTTCTAATGGCCTTAATGAATATATAGAATTTGGCCCGGGCAAGGTTTTGACAGGTTTAATTAAAAGAATAGATAGTAATAGCTCAACTTTAAACATTGATTCATATGAGTCAATACAGTCATAAATATCTTATGCCTGAAATTTCTAGTCATCAAGATAAGCTGGCCTTAGAAAATAGCGAATTATTAGAAGAATACACAATAGACCTTGATTTAAATAAAAAACAACTAATTAGAAAGCAAATTTTACAATTATTGTATTTAATTGATATCAATAATGGGGTCTTAGAAAAAAATTCTCATTCTGATATTTTTGAATTAAGTAAATTATCAAAAAAAGATGCAGAAGATTCAGAAAAGTTAAGTTTTGAAATTTATTCACAAAGAGATGATTTAGATTTATCGATTCAGAATTTTGCTGAAGAATATCCCGTAAATCAATTATCAATAATAGACAAAAGTTTACTTAGATTAGCTTTCTGGGAAGTTAAAAAGGCCAAAAAAAATGATAAATTTGCTGAACTAGTTGAAGATTTTGAAAATTTAGGTTATCTTTTCGGTTCAGATAACTCAAATAAATTTATTAAAGGTGTACTAAAAACCTTGATAAAAAATATAAATAAAATATATTATAAAACTAAATGAAGGTAGGATAATTATGGCAACTGTAGAAGAAAGATTATACGAAATTATAGCTGAATCGCTTTCTGTTAGTGTCGATGATATAAAACCAGATTCATCGTTCATTGACGACCTTGATGCTGATTCACTTGATGTAGTTGAAATGATAATGGCAATGGAAAGTGAATTTTCATCCGACGGAAATGATTTAGAAATTTCAGATGAAGAGGCAGAAGGAATTATAACTGTTGCTGATGCATTGAAGTTCCTTGATGACAAAGGTATTTCAGACTAATTTAATTAATTTTCAAATTTTTATGAATCTTTTCTAATTGATTTATAAAATATTTTTACTTACAGTTATTGTATTAAGTAGTTTGGTTAAGTAAAGATGCAAAGGTTTTATGAATTTAAGGAGAATAATAAACATTTACTATTCTCTATATCATTTCTAATTTTATTAATTATTTCGTGCACGCAATTATATTTTCTTAAAGGAAGCATACTTAATTTTTTTTATCAACCATTTTTAATTAATTTTTTTGGCCTATCAACTTTATTATTTTTAACATGGATTCTTGGAGTTCTAATTGTAATTTATTATATTTCATTAGATTTTAAGAATAAGAAAAATATTATTTTTATATTTATTTTTCCATTAATTTTAATAGTTCAAATTTCCTCTTTGGCATCATTTTTTAATTATAATTATGAAGGAATTTTTAAATTTTCTTATGGAGGATTACTTGGAGAGTATCTAATAAAATTTCCATCTGAATGGGACAGATTTAATCCTTCGCAACTTAACTATGCATTAGGAATCATCAGATTCTTCTTTATAAATTTTTTATTAGTTTTTATATTTTTTCCCAAAAAAATAATTAATAAAACTAGACAATTATTTATCCTAATTTCTAATTTAATTAGCAAATATAAGGATAAGAAATCTGAAAACAAGTTAATTGTAGAAAATATAGACAATAAAGAAGACTTTACAGAAGAAGCAGTTAGTAACCGAGTTGAATCTGGTAATGAATTAATAGGTGAAGATATTAAAAAGGAAATAGGTTTAAACGATTCAATAGATAGCCATACCTTTACGCCAAATAATAATCAAATAGAATTATGGGACCTCCCTTATGAAGATTTACTACAGGATATTAAAAGTGAAAAAATTGACCCAAATGATATAAATGAAAAAAAAGAACTTATTGAAAAAACTTTAAGTGAACATGGAATTGAAGTTTCAGTTGACCAAGTAAAATCAGGACCTTCTGTAACTATGTATGGATTAACTCCAGGTTTCGGTAATTCGAAAAGAGTTAGAGTTGATCATATTTTAGCAAGAGAAAAAGATCTTGCATTGGCGCTTGCAAATCAAAACATAAGATTTCAATCCCCTATGCCTGGAGAATCACTTGTAGGCATTGAGGTTCCAAATAAAAAAACAACTGTAGTTGGTTTAAAGGAGCTAATTACTGACAAAAATGAAATCTTGAAAGATCTTGCTTTACCAATAGCTATTGGTACTGGAAGTGATAACTCTCCATTGTATTGCGATCTAACAAAGCTTCCTCATTTATTAGTTGCAGGAGCAACTGGTTCAGGAAAGAGTGTGTGCATAAACTCTATAATTACTGGATTTTTAATGAAAATGAATCCTGATGAAATTAGATTCGTTATGGTAGACCCAAAAAGAGTAGAATTAACGCCTTATAGCGGAATCCCTCATTTGCTAACCGAACCAATTGTAGAGCCTTCAGATGCTATAAAAGCATTGAAACTTATGGTTGAAGAAATGACTTTTAGGTTTAAGCAACTAGAATTAGACAACTCAAAAAATATTTCTACTTACAACCAAAAAAGTAAAAGTAAAAACAGAGTAAAAATGCCATATATAGTCATAATTGTGGATGAACTAGCTGATCTGATGTTAAATTCCTCAAATGAAGTTGAAAAACTCCTTGTAAGGTTAGCTCAATTAGGAAGAGCAACAGGAATACACCTTATAGTTGCCACTCAAAGGCCATCTGTTGATGTTGTCACTGGGCTAATAAAAGCAAATTTTCCTAGCAGAATTTCTTTTTCCGTTACTTCTCAAATTGACTCTAGAACTATAATAGATTCACCAGGAGCAGAAAAACTTCTTGGTAAAGGTGATATGTTATTTGTACCTATTGACAATCCATTACCAAGAAGAGCTCAAGGAATTTTAATTTCAGATGATGAAATTGAGAAAGTCGTATCTCATTGGAGGAATCATCAAATTAATAATCCTATAAAAAAAATTGATTTAGATACAATAATTGATCAAATATCAGACGATAATATTGAAATAGATTCAGATGATGACTTAATATTACAAGCACAAAATTTAGCAAGAGGGCAAAAAACATTATCCACTTCATACCTTCAAAGAAGATTAAGGATTGGTTATCCAAGAGCTGCAAGATTAATGGATGAACTTGAAGATCAAGGAGTTGTCGGCCCTGGAGATTCAGGTAAACCGAGAGAGGTACTATAATGTATAACTTTGAAGAGACTATTTTTGACTCTGAAGAAAAAGATAAAATATGTTTTGCTTGCAACAAAGATATTGAAAAATCTTCAAAATTTAAAAATTATAAGATATGTTCTGAGCCTGATTGTAATTTCCATTTTCACATTTCTGCCAAAGAAAGAATTGAATTAATAATTGATTCTGGATCATTCAAGGAAATCAATAAAAATTTAACATCTAGTTTTGAACAAATAGCACAAGAAGAATTAGAAAATTATGATGAAAAAATTAAATCTGATCAATTTAGAACCGGATTAAATGAAGCAGTAATAACTGGTACAGCTAAAGTTAATGGAAAGCAAATAGTAATAATTGCTTTGGATTTTGGATTTCTCGGCGGAAGTATGGGTTTAATTGTTGGAGAAAAAATTGCTCTATCATATGAGCTGGCAGCAAAAAAACAATTCCCAGTCATTACAATAATTAATAGTGGCGGAAGCAGAATTCAAGAAGGAGTGATCTCATTAATGCAAATGTCAAAAACTGTTTCTGCTGCAAACTTACTGAGAAATTCCAATATCCCGATGATTTCAATACTTTGTAATCCTTCAACTGGTCAAGCAATGTCTAGCTTCGCTACGCTTTCTGACATTATAATTGGTGAGCCTGGGGCTAGAATTGGATATTCTTCATATAGAAAATTAAAAAATAAAAATTCAAATGAAACAAAAGATCAGTATACTTCTGAAGACTTCTTGAAGAGAGGATTTATAGATTTAGTAATTAATAGAGATGATATGAAG